>NZ_RRYX01000050.1:0-20788 GCF_014861375.1 Psychrobacter sp. FME5
CCTTGGACAGCCTGAACGGCTATCGCTGATAAGCAAGCTTGCAGAGCAAGACAAACGGGCCAGTAAAAGCCTTTTATGCAAGTTGTTTGGGGTATTGAGGAGCAGTTACTACTATGGACTAAAGCCCAAGCCCATCAGCCTTGAAGCCGTCAAAACTAAAGCATTAGTCCGCCAAATATTTAACGACTCAAAGCGCTCAGCAGGCGCTCGCAGCATTGCCGCTATACTAATGAATGAACACGGCATCAAGCTGACCCGTTATATGGTAGGTAAACTTATGAGCAGCATGGGGCTTAAAAGCTGTCAGTTAAAGACGCATAAATACAAGCACTGTGATGAAGAACACAAAGCTCATGACAACATACTGAACCGTAACTTTAGCCCCACATCGCCCAATCATGTCTGGACAGGTGATGTCACTTATGTTCGCATTAAAGGCGGCTGGTGCTACCTAGCTATCGTTTTAGATTTATATGCTCGTCGTATTGTTGGCTTTGCTGTATCAGATTCGCCTGACAGTATGCTGACAACCAAAGCGCTGCAGATGGCGTATCAGTCGCGCTTAAAGCCAAGTGGGGTGTTGTTTCACTCTGATCAAGGCACCCATTACACTAGCAAGAAGTTTGCTGAATCTGTGGCAAGTTGTAATGGCATGAAGCAGAGCATGAGCCGAAAAGGTAACTGTTGGGACAACGCGCCAACTGAAAGGTTCTTCAGGAGCTTTAAAACAGAATGGATGCCAAAGGGCGGTTATGAGAATATTGCTGAAGCTCGGACTGCCATTATTGATTATATTTGGGGCTATTATCAGTCAGTGAGACCACACCGTTTTAATGACTATTTAACACCGCTAGAAAAAGAGAAACGCTACTTTAACAAAAACCTCTTATCAGGTGTCCTAAATTAGTTGACCACTACAGGTAGTCCGTGGCGAGACTTACCCCCTGAATTTGGTAACTGGAACAGTGTTTATAAGCGCTACCGTCGATGGGTAAAAAGCGATAGATTCAGCAAGCTATTTAATGCTCTGAATGACTCAGATTTAGAGTATGCCATGATTGATGGCACTATTGTTAAGGTACATCGTCATGGACAAGGCGCAAAAGGGGGGCTTGTCATCAGGCAATTGGCAAATCAAGAGGCGGTATGACCACTAAAATCATGGCAATGGTTGATGCATTAGGCAACCTTGTTGATTTTACTTTATTGAAAGGACAACAGCATGACATGGCTGGCGTTAAACCTTTAATTAAAGACAAAGAGTTTGGTGCACTGCTTGCCGATAGAGCCTTTGACACGGATTGGCTACTGCTAGACTTAGAAGAGCGTGGTAGCAAAGCGGTCATACCCCCTAAACGCTCTCGTTTAAAGCAACGAGATTTCGATAAAGAAATGTACAAGTGGCGTCACTTAATCGAGAACTTCTTCTGTAAGCTGAAAGATTTCAAGAAAATTGCCATGCGTGCTGAAAAAACGGATGAGTCGTTTGCTGCTAATATCTATTTAGCAGCGACGATTATCCATTTACGGTAATTGTCAACACACCCTAGATAAAAAGCTAAAACTTTATGAAATTGAGTAAGGTGGATATGCTTGATATACCTTATGTGAAGCTTGCATATTTTATTTATAGCAATTGAGTTGTTGCTCTAATTAACAATAGGATTTAACCGATGTTTAGATTAATAGTGAATTTTTTTAAAGGGATAGGTATTTTGCTTAATGGAACTGCTAAGTTCGCAGCAGACGCTAGTAAAGCGCTTGAAAACTCAGCGGATGAGATGCTTAAAGCTTCAACTCTAAGTAGAGCAAGAGCAGCTGAGAAATACAAGAAGGACAAAGCCCAAATGGTAATAGATGGAGGCTATGAGTCTGAAGAAGCCATGGACAAAGCGCACGATGAATTACTTGAAAGTATTACGAAAAGATCTAAGCGATAATCGATGTAAAAGAATATAGAGATATTAATGATAGCAAAGAAGCTTTACAGTAGTCGTTTATGCCTAGGAGTAAAGTCATTTAAGATATTTTCAGTGATTATTAATACTAAACTGCTTAATATATTAACGTATTAAGGCTCTTTTAGATTAGCTACAACCTTAATGGCCATATAGTCTCCAGGAAAGACTCGTAATTAAGAATTGCTATATAAGAAGTAGGGAGCCCATCCCAGATTCTGTGTAACTGCCATTTAGATTAAATGCCTGCTTATACGATCATCAAACATAATCATAAAGCGATTCAAAGCAGACGTCCAGTTACGAATCGGCATCGACCACTTTTTGGATGCCTGCTGGGTGGCTAAGTACACCACTTTGAATGCCGCCTGATCAGACGGGAACACCTTACGCTTATTTACCGCTGTACGAATCACACTGTTTAGCGACTCAATCGCATTGGTGGTATAAATCGCTTTTCTGATGTCTTTCGGGTACTCAAAGAACACCGTTAAGCCCTCCCAGTTATTGCGCCAAGACTTGACCACGTGCGGGTATTTCTCGCCCCACACCTCATCAAAGTGCTCAAGATTGGCCTCTGCTATCTCAAGCGTATCAGCGCCGTAGATGGCTTTTAAATCAGCCGCTACGGCCTTTTTGTCCGTCCACGGTACGAACTTCATTGAATAGCGCACCATATGCACGATACACAGCTGAACCTGAGCGTTGGGGTAAACCGTGTTGATGGCATCGGGGAAGCCCTTTAAGCCATCGACACAGGCGATTAAGATGTCTTGCACCCCACGGTTCTGCAATTCAGTGAGAACGCCTAGCCAGAACTTAGCGCCTTCATTCTCTGATAGCCACATACCAAGCAGCTCTTTTTTACCATCAAGAGCAACACCTAGCGCTAAGTAAATGGCTTTGTTGATAATCTGCTTATCTTGACGTACTTTGACGACAATGCAGTCTAGATAGACAATAGGATAAACACTGCTCAGCGGCCTGTTCTGCCAAGCGGTGATGTCCTCTAATATGTTATCGGTGACTCTTGAGACAAGAGAGCTTGAGATGTCGACATCGTAGAGCTCTTTAATGCTCTCTACGATCTCAGTGGTGGTTTGACCCTTGGCGTAAAGGAATATGATTTTATCATCAAGACCTGAGATACGGGTTTGATGCTTGCGCACGAGTGTAGGTTCAAAGTCACCATGACGGTCTCTTGGGGTGGATATCTCAAGATCGCCTGTGTCACTGCGGACTGTCTTTTTAGTGTGCCCATTGCGCTTATTAGGCTTATCCGCCTTTTCATGTTTGGGGTAGCCGAGATGGTCTTCCATCTCAGCCTCTAAGGCAGTATCGATAAAAGATTGCATGAGCTGCTTTTGGAAGTCTTTGATGTCATCAAAGCTTTTCATGCTACCAGCCATTTGCTCGGCCAGTTTTTTAATGTCAGATTGAGTAGTCATTGCTTATTCTCCTGTTAGTGGATTATAAGCAGTTACACAGTTTTTAGGAAACTCCCGAAGTAGGGTATTTCTTATTACATAAAGTCTGGCTTGACCTAATAGATATGGTAAATCCTTTCAATAACTTCATCTTGAGTCATGCCAGCCTCATTGAATATAAATACTTCAATATCATTCATAGCAGCCCGCAATCTTTTTTGACTGACTTGGATATATTGCAACGTCACATCATCTGATGATCTTGATTCCCTGTGATTAATCAGTCTCTTAATGACTGACATATTAAAATTCAGAGCATCTGCTACTGTTGAAAATGTCCTTCTTAGATCGTGAGGTGTGATATGAATACCTGCCAGCTTACCAATATTCGTGTATTGCTTTGATATACCAGTCAGATTGCTATCACAGTTTTTTACCCTTGAGGGAAATAACCACGGCTCATCTTGTTTGTACTTATGACGATTATTGAGCATAGCTACCATCACTTTGCCAAGCGGCACACTCAAAGTATCGCTATTCTTTGTATCTAAAATAGTTATAGTACCGTGCTTCAAATCGATACTATCCCAGCGCAAAGTATAGCCCTCGTTGGCGCGTATTCCTGTAAATAAAAATAGCAGCATGATATCGCGGGCATTATTGCTATGTGGCATCATATTGTGAAAATCCTCACTCTTAAAATCTACCAGCACTTTTACGTAATGACCCATAACATCCTCATTCAGATGTCTAGTGCGCGGCTTAACCGTATTCCACGCCTTTTTAGCAGTCAGCATCTCAACGGGGTTTGGTTTAATGATTGGCATTTCATTTTTATCTAAAAAACTGAGGCGTGAAAAATTCCATACCGCCCTAAGCGCTTTAAGTGTTCCATTCGATTGAGATAAGCTATGCTTGCTTAACTCTAAATGCTTATCAGTGATATCGCCTTGCATAATGTCATTCATAGAAATATCTAGCCAGCATTCTAGGTTCCTATTTATCTGACGATTATAAGACTTAATAGACGAGCCCTTGAGATCTGGCTTACTTGCTAAGTAGTAAGCATAGGCTTCTCTTAGTGTAGGGGCGGTCAATTCTGGCGCTGGCTTGTCGAATGGGTCAATCCCTTGCATAAGGTCGCTTATGATAGACATTGACCTGTCACGGGCATCTTGGAGCGTTATATGAGAGCAGTCACTGAAAACTTTACGCTGTAATTTGCCATCGATGCGCTTATTAACTAGATAGCTCTTTGATGTCTTATTAGTACGCACAGCAAAGCCGTTTACGACCTCATCTTGATAGATAACTGTCTTGTCAGAGTATTCAAGACTGTCGATAAATTTCTTTGTGAATTTTATTTTAGCCATGACTGGTATGCCTTTCATGAGTTTGGTTACTAATCATGATAAGCGATAACGTTAATAATAGAAAGTATACGCAAAGTATACTCAGAGAGGGGTTATGGTATTTGATACTAGCCAGCAATAAACTCCAGACAACAAAAAACCCCGTAAACATTGCGCTTGCGGGGTTTGAATTTGGTGGGCCCAGTAGGACTTGAACCTACGACCAAAGGAGTAGGGTCGAACTACCTATCTTTCGTGATAAACACGTTAAGAGTAGAGAATCCTCCCTCCGAACGCAGCTTGCAACTTTCATTGCACTACGCTCTCCATCACTCCAGTTAGACAAATTTTATGCTTTAGCTAGTTTCGGTAACGCAAATTTACTAAGCTTTAAGCCGTCATACTTACCGTTATGTATTTTGACATGGCAATCGTGGCATACAGGAACTTGTTTACGGTTTATTTTAGCCATTGTGAGCGTGAAGCCTTTGACTTTTTCACCTATTTTCCTGATATGCTTAACATGGTGCATTTCGATATTCTCTGTCTCACCACAAATACAACACGGTGAGAATAGTTTACTTCTAGTACGCAATTTGATAAACGTTTGTAGTCTACCACCATCGTTTACAGTTTCGCTATGTGTCATGAACTCGAATTTCTGCCTAGTCAGTGACGGTTTGTAAGGGAAAGCAATCTTTCTAACTACTTTGCTATCCTTATCTTTTACCGTAACTGTTAGGTTTTGACCATATCTTTTAAAGGTCTTTTTAACGCTTGACCTGTGTTTGTGTGCAAGAGTTTTAGCTGCACTATGTAAGAGGATATATTGAACTCTCCCTAAGTCACATCTATTATCCGCGAACGAATAGTAGTTGTGCAATCCTAACCAAACACTACCAATCAATTCAACTATCTGTATATCGTCAAGCACTGACCAACTTGCTTTGCTCTTTGGGTTGCCGTCATGGTCACAAAATCCTTTAATGGCTAATTTACTAACCAATTCGCCTACAGGAGCAGTCATGATAGGCTGCCAACCCGTAACACGTTTCTTGAATTTAAAACCGTTCTTGCTAGTATATGTAGCTTTCTTACTTTCACCATCATGTCCGACTTTCAATTCTGTTCCTAAGAAACGAGATTTTTCAGTCTTAGCGTGGCGTATATGCGTTTTTTCAAAGTTTAATTTGAGTTTTAGCACATCTGTAAAGTAATCCGCACATTCCTGTCTGAGCTTTGTTGCAAGTTCTTTAGAGCCATTGACACCTATTATCCAGTCATCTGCATACCGTATGTATTTGACTCTGATGTACTCGCCATCATGTAATACGGTAGGGGTTGAGGCAAATTCTCGTTTAAGAGTTTTCACTTCATCTAGTATTCTTTCTTTCTCAACTAAGTCTGAACAAAGGTTTGCTTTCTTTAGTCGATAATTTATCTTACTAGACAGACTTCTATGCTTTGGGTGGGTAATTTTAGCATTACCTCTTTCATATTCCTTAATCTTGGCTTCTACAAATTTATCAAAGCCGTCTAAGTAGATATTGGCCAATGTAGGCGATACAACACTGCCTTGTGGCGTACCTACTATAGTATTATGGAACATGCCAAATTCAAGGTATCCTGCATTTAAAGCCTTTCGTATTAGGTTGATGAAGCGTTCGTCTGCTATTCTCACCCTAAGTAGTGATATTAAGATGTCATGTGAGATATTATCGAAGAAGCCCTCGATATCACCCTCAACAATCCAATTAACACCACTCCAATTGGTTCTAAAGCTTTTAAGAGCTGTATGACAACCCATATTCTCTCGAAAGCCGTGGCTATTCTCTGAGAAGTTTGGTTCATAGATTGCTTCTAGGATTAATTTAATAATCTGTTGGACAATCTTGTCATTTGGCGGTGCAATGCCTAAAGCGCGTTTCTTGCCGTTGCTTTTGGGTATTTCTACCTTTCTGGCAGCGGTAAATTGAAAAGACTCGTCTTTCATGGCATTGATTAAACGACTAATGGTTCTAGCCGAAAATCCGTCAATGGTTTTACCATCAGCGCCTTTGGTCATGTTTCCTGACTTACTTTTAAGAGTTTCATACGCTAAGACGTACAAATCTTCTTTGTAAAGCAGTCTATACAAATCACGGTTAACCCATTTAGGATTAGCTGTATTAATTTGTCTAATTTTCTCTAATCTTTGAATGTCTGAACTACTCATACGAGTAAACAATCCTTTATAGAGTTAGTGTGACTGTTACCCTTTCCTTTCAACACTTGTTAGAGTGTTCGTATATATAGCTCTATTAAGCAGCTATAAGCAGGTACTATGGTAACTCCGTTCCCGCGCATGTTATTCCAACCATGCTTATCAATTTCTCGACTTAGGGAATCCCATAGTTGCGCTTAAAACGCGACAATAGAATATTTAGGTACTCCGTTCGTTCTTTTCCCCTGTACTACAGGTAGCGTTAATCGAGTGACTCACAAAACTCTCATAATCATAATTCTGTGTCGATTAAATATAGACCTAAAGCAAAAGTGTCTATTGGGCAAGATACTCCCCACTTCAAACTAGAGTTCAAGCAGTTTAGCTTTTACCATGTATTCACTAACTGACTAACCTTTCGGGCATTTTGCTTTACCCTCACTAGCCTTTTACCAACCTGCTAAGTTCCCTCTAGGCTTTCGCCCTTTGGTATCGCTGACGGGTTTTTCTCGTCAACTAAGTTGGTGTTTTACATCAATTGTCACATGATGGTTAGGTTTCCCTAACAACGTTTTAAGCACCGCAATGGCGCACTTATGAGTCCTCTGCTCTAACCAACTGAGCTATGGGCCCTTTAGACGCACAATGATACCTGATTTTTATATATTTTCAAGTAAAAGTTAGCAATTAAGGCATGCTTTTTGATTAATCGTTACTAACTACCGCCAGTCAGCGTCAAACTGCGACCACCATCAACGGTGATAATTTCACCCGTGACATAATTGGCCTGCGCAAGATATAGCACGGCATGAGCAATGTCATCGGGTTGGCCAATGCGCTGCATAGGAATTGAGTCAATAATACGTCGTTGCTGCACATCATCAAGCGCTTGGTCGCTGTTGGTTTCAGGTAAGATATTGACCCCAGGAGCGACACCGTTGACGCGTACATTTGGTGCCATCTCCAATGCTAGGGATTGCACCATCATCCGATGAGCCGCCTTTGCCATACTATAAACCGCGTAATTGCTAAACGGCTTATCGTGCGCGTGAATATCGAGTAGGCTGATAATGCAACCTCGCTGATTTTTAAGATAAGGGAGTAGGGCTTGGCTTAATAATAAAGGCGCTTTGGCATTGGTTAAAAACAGCTCATCCCATTGAGCGTGATTAATGTTATTGAGCGGAGTAGGGTAAAAACGTGAGGCGTTATGTACCAGTACATCTAATTGCCCAAATGCTTGCATAATAGTTTGGACAAATTGTTCTAACGCTGCGCTGTCGTTGACGACTGCCAAGTCCGAAACGATGATAACTGCGCTACCAACACGAATTTTATTAAGCTCATTTGCTAGTGTATTTGCTTCTTGCTCACTGCGATGACAATGAATGATGACGCGATAGCCTTGGTTATGAGCAGATTTAACAATGGCCGCACCAATCCGTTTGGCACTACCCGTCACGAGCATCACTGGAGCCTTCGTATTGAGTGACTCAGAGGCATTATATTTTTGATTCATAATAAGCGCTATATGTTCTATTACTAAGATGTTTTTAAGATAGGTGGCGTGCTGCTTGCAGATGCTCAATCCTACGTTGCCTTAATGCTTCACCAATCGCTGGGCCTTTGAGGTCTGTCGCAATGTCATTCATCCCGATAGCACGAAAGCTGCTCAGCGCGAGCATCATTTGGCGATGCTGCATTGCTAATTGCAATACGTGGCTGCACACCAGCAGTTGTGAAAGCTTATTAGGCTCTTTATGAGCGCCACAAGCTTGAATAAGGTCGATTTTTTCAGCTGCACTAAGCGTATTTATGGTGCTGAGTTTTTTAGCTTGTTGTACGAATAGAGTCGCAAACTGGCTTTGTGCTTTTGGTACTTTGGCCGTATTGCCTATATCGTTGATACCCTTTGTAATCGTTGATTGATTGCTCTTTGGAACATCCGTTGAAATATCGGTTTTGCTATCAAACAATGATGAGTTTAGGCTAGCCATTAATAGCGCCCAGCGTTGTGACAGGTTTAATTGCATCTGACCTGCGAAGTATAGCGCAGTCTGCACCGTCTCTCGTATACGTCCATCGCTCCACGCCTGATGTAATGGCAAAAAACACTCTACTAAAGCATCGATGTCGAACAGCTGTTGCCAGTATATATGAGGGGATAGTTGTAAGGTTGCACGGCTTGACTCTTGCCAAATGCGTTCCGCGCTTAAGTGCGCGAGTTCCCCAGAGGCAACCAATTGGCGCATTAATAATAAGGTTTCATCAGCAATGACAAAACCCAAATCATAATAGCGACTATAAAATCGAGCAGTTCTGAGGACACGTAATGGATCTTCGCTAAACGCAGCTGAGACATGACGTAGGGTTTTGTTTTCTATGTCAGTCAGTCCACCATAGTAATCAATAACCTCACCGTTGACAGGAGTGTCATCGGTTAAGCCAGTGATTTCAATTGCCATAGCGTTAACGGTCAAGTCGCGGCGGCGCAAGTCCTCTTTTAAGGTTACCTCAGGGCTTGCATGGATACTAAAGCCTTGATAACCAACGCCTTGTTTGCGCTCAGTGCGCGCCAGTGCGTATTCCTCGTGACTGGTAGGATGCAAGAATACCGGAAAGTCGGCACCCACTTGTTGAAACCCTGCCTCAAGCATTTCTGTAACCGTCGCCCCAACGACGACAAAGTCTTTGTCTTTGATCGGACGTCCTAATAGCTGGTCACGAACAGCGCCGCCGACGAGATATACTTGCATAATTCTCTCTTTTTATTTATTCAGTATTGACTAAATTGTTCTGTTCAAAAAAAACCAGTCAATGCTTATCAAGCATTGACTGGTTTTAGTATAGCAGACGGTTTCTATAAATAAATGATAGAAGACCGTCCTAATGGCGTGCTTACAAGCGTATCAATGATTATTGATGCTCATTTTCTAAGTCTTGAGCTTCAGTGACCGCAAGAGCCGTCATATTAACCACACGGCGCGCTGTTGCTGATGGCGTTAGGATATGCACCGGCTTATTGGCACCCAATAGGATAGGCCCGATAGAAGCGCTACCTGTGGCTGTTTTTAGTAAGTTAAAGGCAATATTAGCAGAATCAAGCGTTGGCAGTATAAGTAGATTGGCATTGCCTTCTAGCGTGCTCGACGGTAAGTCTTCTGAACGGATGTTCGCATCCAGTGCGGCATCACCATGCATTTCACCGTCAAAATCGAAGTCCACATCCATGTCTAATAGCAACTGATGAACCTTGCGCATTTTTACAGCGCTGGCGCGATCAGAAGTACCAAAGTTTGAATGTGATACCAGTGCTACTCGTGGCGTGATGCTGAAGCGGCGCAACTGCTCAACTGCCAATATGGTCATTTCAGCCAATTGTTCAGCGCTAGGATCTTCATGGATATAAGTGTCGGCAATAAAGATATTGCGATCTTGCATCAACACCGCATTCATCGCATAAAAGTCGTTAACCCCTTGTTTTTTACCGATAACATTTTGCACGTATTTAAGATGCAATTGATAGTGGCTAAAGGTACCACAAATCATACCATCGGCATCACCATTTTCGACCAACAAAGCACCGATCAAAGAGGTCTTACGGCGTACATCACGACGGGCAAGTTCGATACTAACACCGTTACGTTTGTTTTTCTCGTAGTAGCCTTTCCAGTAGTCTTTATAGCGTGGGTCATCATCAATATTGACGATAGTGATGTTTTCACCGTCTTTTAGACGTAGTGCGAGCTTTTCGATATTATTGGCGATGACTGCAGGGCGACCGATTAAGACGGGTTGTGCCAGCTGTTCATCGACGACCACTTGTATCGCGAGCAATACATTGCTGTCTTCGCCTTCACAGTAGACGATACGCTTTGGATCTGCTTTTGCACGAGCAAAAATCGGCTTCATCACAAACGCTGAGTTATAAACAAACTCAGATAGGCTCTGACGATAGGCTTTCATATCAGCGATAGGCAACGTCGCAACACCTGAATCCATCGCTGCTTTAGCAACGGCAGAGGCGATTTCGATGATTAGGTTTGGCTCTAAAGGACCTGGAATTAGATAATCACGACCGAAGCTTTGCATTTTCTCAACGCTTTTGACGTTTTTAGTCGGCGTTGCTTCAACGTGTGCCATCGCAGCGATTGCTTTTACACAAGCGATTTTCATTTCTTCGTTGACGGTCGTTGCACCTACATCCAATGCACCGCGGAAGATATACGGGAAGCATAACGCGTTGTTTACTTGGTTTGGATAGTCTGAGCGACCCGTAGCCATAATGACGTCTGGGCGTACCGCATGTGCCAATTCTGGCATGATTTCAGGCGTTGGGTTGGCCAGTGCGAAGATAATAGGGTCTTTTGCCATGCGGCGAACCATATCTTCAGTCAATATACCAGGCATCGATAAGCCTAAGAACATATCGACATCATCCATCACTTCTTCGATGGTCGTAGCCGTGGTATCACGAGCATAACGCTGTTTGGTTTCATCAAGGTTTTCACGGCTGGTACTGATAATACCGCGCGAATCAGAAACAAAAACATTGTCTTTATTAACGCCTAGCGCACAGATAATGTTTAAGCAGGAGATAGCGGCAGCACCAGCACCTGAGCAGACAATCTTAATATCCTCTATTTTTTTATCAGTAATCAATAGTGCGTTGAGCATCGCCGCGGCAACGATAATTGACGTCCCGTGTTGATCATCATGAAAAACCGGAATGTTCATACGCTCACGCAATTCGCGCTCGATTTTGAAACATTCTGGCGCTTTGATGTCTTCTAAGTTGATACCGCCAAAGGTAGGCTCAAGTGCGGCAACCGCTTCGATAAATTTATCAGGATCATTTTGCGCTATTTCTAAATCGAATACGTCAATACCAGCGAATTTTTTGAATAGAACGCCTTTACCTTCCATGACAGGCTTTGATGCTAATGGCCCGATATTCCCTAAACCAAGTACCGCCGTACCGTTAGTGATAACACCAACCAAGTTGCTACGTGCCGTATATTTAGCCGCCAGCTTTGGGTCTTTTTCAATCTCAAGACAAGGCACCGCGACACCTGGAGAGTAGGCTAAAGCTAAATCACGTTGGTTAGCCATCTGCTTGATAGGGGTGACTGAGATTTTACCAGGGCGTGGGAACTCATGGTAGTGCAGGGCAGCTTGCTCAAACTGCTCTTTTTCTGTACTAGGGGTATCCGTATTCAAAGTGATATCGTCTTTCATAATAATGGCCATGGTTGGGATAAATTGAAATAGAGTGAATCTTGATAAAAGCCGACGTCTAACCCTCAAGAAATATACTATAATGAGGGTGCTTTTATACTAAAAAGGTCGTGTTTAACGACTAGGTATCAGCGTAAAAACTGCAATATCTTAAAAACAGTTATTCTAGCATTATTGGCAAAAGGTTGCCTAGCTAAGCGCCTTGAAACAGGCAGACAATATAATGAATTGATATTCATTATTTAGCCAGTTGATAATGCCAAAAAACAGCATTGAATATCAACCTTAATTTCACAATGTTTCAAAATATTACAGAGTAGTAGGCTTATTAAGAAGAACAGCTAATCGGCATTTGCGGTGCATGAGGTGCAGGTGGCGTTGTATCGAGTTCGCTGGCAATATCTTGTACTCTATAAGGTGTTGCAAGTAGGTTGAAAACTCGATTTAATTCTTCAAACTGTCCTTGTTCAGCCGCTGTAATCACCCGCTGTGCCATGCTATTGCGTAGGACATAAACAGGGTTGTTCGTTTGCATTTCATTAATGGATTGCTCAATAGACAGCTGCTGTATTTGCGCCAAATAGCGTGTCGACCAATCTTGCCAGACTTGTTGCGCCTGATGGTTAAGTTCAGTCATCATAGTTTTTAGTAGTTGCTGCTCGTAAGGGTATTCAGTTGGCGCGACCAAGCCGAGTAGCGCACGGAAGCTGTTGGTATAGTCGAGTAAGTTGTCCTCTAATAAAGTTAACCATTCAAAGGCCACGGTTAGACTTTCTTTTGCGTGCGGTAGTCCAAGCTTGCGGCATAGCCCTTGCTGATAATGCTGCATAAAGGTTGGCTCATAAGGTGCCAAACAATCCGCCAGCGTTTCACGAGTAACGCCTTCTAAACGCATAAAGTGCGGCAGCCAAACATTCAAATTCCAATGACCGATGGCAGGTTGGTTTTGATAGGCATAGCGTCCGGTATGGTCAGAGTGATTGTTAATCCAAGCGGGATTAAAGCGCTCCATAAAGCCAAACGGGCCAAAGTCTAAGGTGCTACCCGTGATAGATAGGTTATCGGTATTCATTACCCCGTGGGCAAATCCAATCAATTGCCAGTCAGCGATCATCCGCGCTGTACGCTCAACCACCGCTTGTAGAAATGCTGAGACTGGCGATTCGCTGTCACGGCATTCAGGATAATAGGTGTCAATCATATAATCGGTAAACTCAGCGAGCAAATCGGGAGCAAAGCTAGCAATCCACTCGATATGACCGAAGCGAATATGGCTGTCAGCCACACGCATCAATGCTGCTCCAGTCTCCATACGTTCACGGCGAACTTTAGTTTCAGATACCACAAACCCCAAAGCGTTAGACGAAGGAATGCTAAGTTGGGTTAGGGCATGACCACATAAGTACTCACGAATGGTACTGCGTAAAACAGCACGTCCATCGCCCATCCGTGAGTAGGGTGTTAGGCCGATACCTTTAAGGTGTAAGTCTTGTAATTGGTCGTTATTATCTAGCACTTGCGCCATTAATAGGCCGCGCCCATCACCCAACTGTCCAGCCCATTGTCCAAACTGATGACCGGCGTAAGCCATTGATAATGGCTGAAACTGAGCAGGCACGTATTGTCCGCCCAATATCTCAACCCAGTGTGCCATTAAGTCTTCATCTTCCGTCCAGCCTAATTGCTCTGCAACTTGCTTATTAAAATGACCAACACGTGGGTTGTCTAAAGGCGTCGGTGGTTGCTCATGATAAAGACGGGTATCTAACTTGACGTAGGTATTTTGATAGCGCATATGAGACTTTCCAATTTAGGTTTAGAAGCTTAGGTTTAGAAGCTTAGGTATAAAAGCGGGTGTATGAAAAATTAGTATAAAACCGAGTAATGAGAGTAATAAGCTCACTATAACATAGCCTGAAGTTGGTAACGTTTCGCTATGTCTATCTCCTGTCATTGATACTTGTCATTCTATTTCTGCTAAAGACCATTGTCTTTTATGGCAAGCGTTTATAAATACGTCATAAAAAATCCCCCTATCTTTTACAGATAGAGGGAAGGAAAAACGTAAAGTAAGGAAGCTAAATGACTAGTTTTCTATTAAAGCTTAAGCCGCTTTGGTGTTTTGTCCGATAGAGCGAAACGCTGTTTTTAAGTTGCTATTATGGGTCAGTATTTTTTGCTCAATCTTGGCATAGTCGTGTTTTAACTCATTTTCAACTTCATGTAGACGATCAGCAAACTCGGTCTTTTTCAGCTCAATGGTTTTTGCTTTAAGGGCTTGCCATTCTTCAACCGTTTGGGTAAAGGCATCGTATTCAAACTTGATGCGTTCTTGGAAGCTTTTCATAGCATGAGGAAGATCAAGACCATTGCTTGATGCCGTATCAATCTGCTGTTGTGCTGCTTTAAACTGCATTTGCACTTCGGCATGTTTGATCGTTGTGTCATCAACAGTACGTAGCTCACTGGTTAAACCAAGCTTCGATAGACCTGCAATCAACCATTTGGTTGGGTCATATTGCCACCATTTTACGCCATTACGATAATCGTATTGGAAGAAATGATGGTAGTTATGATAACCCTCACCCCAAGTAAAGATAGCTAGGATAAAGTTATCACGGGCACTATTAGTGTCGGTATAAGGACGTGACCCAAACATATGACATAGCGAGTTAATAAAGAAGGTAAAGTGATGGGTCAGTACTAAGCGTAGTAAACCAGCAAGTACCAACGTACCCCAAACATCGCCCAATAACCAACCAACGGCAGCGACGAAGCCGACGTTCATTGCCAGTACCCATAAACCATAATACTTATGCTGGATCTGCAAGGTTTTATCTCTGGTCAAGTCCGGGATGTTTTTGTAATCGAACTTACCGCTAGGGTAGTTGCGTAGCATCCAGCCCATGTGACTAAAGAAAAAGCCACGCTTCGCTGAATACGGATCGTCTAAGCGATCATCAACATGACGATGATGGCTACGATGACCAGAAACCCAGTCAAATGCTGAACCTTGTACCGCTAAGGTAGAACCAAGCAATAAAAAGTTTTTAACCACCGGATGTGCTTTATATGCACGATGCGACAATAAACGGTGATAACCGGCAGTGATACTGATGCCTGTCCATACCATAAAAGCACCAAACACGCCCCAAACGGGTGCGCTGACTTGGTGGGTAAATAGATACCATGGCGTAATAATCGCAGCAGCGATAGGGGTGGCTACCAGAATAGTCGCTGGGATCCAGTTAATCGGCGCTTTAGTAAACTCAAACTCACGCATATCGATGCTGTCTGCATTGCTAGACACATCGGTTTTTTCAGAAGTGTCCGCATAGTTGCGTTTGGCAACTGGCGTCTCATTGAGTGAGTTATTCGCTTTGTTCTCATCAAAACGAGCTTTGAAACGCGTCATTTGAGTGCTGGCAGATTTTGCAATCGTGTCACCAGATTTGATAGCGAAACGTAAGCCTTTAAGCGGTAAGCCAAGTGCTTTTTTTGCAATCATATAATATCCCTAGCGGTATTAATTTAACTTCCTATAATACCCTAAAAACTCCATAAAGTGAACACTTATACACTATAAAAATATTGCTAAATAACAATAACTTGTATCGATTATAGGAGGTGTTGACAAAAATTCCCCGTGACTTATCAGACATGCAGTAAAAGTGTAAGTTGAACGACAAATATGTAGGCAATCAAAGGGGTATAAAAATGAAGCTAACAGATTTAATAGATAAGTAAACGAGTGGGGTAATCTGTGATAATGACATCTACTTGCCAAGCTATAAGTTGTTCAATGGTGTCGATATCATTGACGGTCCACGCACTGACAGGCAAATTGTAACGATGGCAGTGCTGAATGATTTTTTTGTTCAGAAGTGGGTAGTGAATACCCAATTGCCCACAGCCAAGTTGCAGAGCAGTATTAGGCGCTGTTGCCAATGCTTCAGGTGTACGAATAAGTAAACCACGCGGAATATGCGCCAATAATTTACTGCATTGTAGTCTGGTATGGAGCTCGATATCAAAGCTAGTCAACACAATAGGTAAGCTGGTAAGTGGACTGTCAATTAGGTCGCGCTGCAAAGCCTTGATTAATTTGCCATAATCAGTACGGTTATGCGTTTTAAGCTCAAGCTCAATATAAGTAAAGCCACGCAGCACAGGCGCTATACTGGCTAAAGTGACAATCTGATGTCCAAATTGTACGTGGCGTTGAATCTCAGCGAGGTTTAGCTGCTCAATGTGTGATTGCTGGGCGCACATGCGTTCTAGGTTATCATCATGAAATATGACCAAATGTCCATCAGCGCTTAGCTGCACATCAAATTCAACACCCGCTAAACCAGCCGTTTGCAAGCTTTGAGTATGCTCGAAGCCCGATAAGGTGTTTTCTAATGCCTCACCGCGAGCACCGCGATGACCTAATAAAAGCGTATTTTTAAGGTTTATCATAACCACTATCTAACCAGTATTTTTAGCGCCATCATATCGTTTCTGATAAACAGGGTCTAATGGAATATTTATGAAATACAGGGCAGTAGTGGCAAACCGACGTCATTGTCTAAATATGTATTTGTTGCGTTTTTGCAACCAAACCTAGATTTTGGGCATAATGTGAGACGTTATTTGTATATCAATAGGCTACACTGATGACCATTGAATACAAATACCGTATAATAATGTTGTTTTTAAACCTATCACAATCACGGTTATTATTTGAGTGTGAGGGTTTGAATATCAAATACTGTCCGTCGGTGGCGGCACGAATCAGTAAATTGGAGCAAAATAAATATGAGCGTAGCAAATAAGAATTTGAGCAAGTGGTATAAGGTTGCTGGTATTGGGATGGTATGCGGTTTGGCACTTGCTGGCTGTGACCGCTCAGAAGAAGAAAATACCACGGAAACTGCAGAGACCACTGAACAAGAAACAGCCACAAGTGAAAACGCTGCTGCTACTGCGGTTAGCTGTGATGATCCAATGGTTCAGGATCGACTCAAATCTGCCTTAAAAAACACGCTCAATCAGCAAGCGCAAACATTGGCGGCAAGCTATGCTAATGAAGCAGAAGTTAATCTGGATAATGGTGCGGTTACCGAAAAAGCCAATGGTATCGTGATCGATGTACAAAATGCCGCCGTTTTACAAGCCGCTAATGATAATGGTATGACGACTTGTCAAGCAAGCGTGAGTATGACCTTGCCAAGCGAAGACTTATATCAAGCGAGCCAAGTCCAAGCTGCCAATAATCAGCCAAGCCTACAGTCTCGTTTAGCCAAAGACAATATTCGTATTAATAATAATATGCTTGTCGACGATGCTTTCACTTATGTCGTTGGGACGCAAGGCGGTCAAGTACGTACGCGTATCGCTGGACAGCCCGCTCTAATGACTGTGGTGTCGGAAGTAGTCGCAAGCTCAGTGCTTCAGTCTGAGATAGAAAAACAGCGTGCCCAACGTGCCGCCGAGCAAGCTGAACGCCGAGCAGCGGCACAGAACGATGACAGTCAGTCAGCGCCAGTTCGCCAGCCTAGAGAAGTAACGCCAGTTGAGCCGATTCGTCCTGCCACGCCGCCGACTGTTAATAATCCAAGCAGTAACCAAAACAACGATACGGACAGTCGCTCAGCCGATGCACCTGCTGATGAGGCGAAAAAATCTGCCAAAAAATCGACACCTGAAGATGACAACATCGATATGGTCATTATTGAAGATGAAAGCGCTACTTACTAATCAGTAAGTCTTATGCCGTTGTTGAGCAATAATGTAGTTGTCGAACAATAATATAGTTGCTGAATAGTATTATTAAATCAGCAAAAAGCCCGCAGTGTTAAGGTTGCGGGCTTTTCTTTATTTTTTTAGCGTCTTGACCAAATAATATTGTTATAGAGCGTTATTTATCTTCAGCCAGTTTTTGTAATACTTGGGGGTCCCAAAGTACCTCAGAGACCTTGTTGGGATCGGTGCAAAAACGTGCCGCGACAAATAGCCAATCAGACAAGCGATTGATAAGGCTGACGGCTGTGCTACGAATCGCGTCTGGACGTTCTTGTTGTAATAATACTGCTTGGCGCTCAGCACGGCGGCAGACCGTACGGGCAATGTGCAGTTGACTGACCAATACCGATCCCGTTGGCAAGATAAAATCTTTTAGCGGTGGCAAAGTGGTGTTCATAATATCGATCTGCTGCTCCAACCATGCAATGTGAGTGGCGTTGACGCCTTCATATTCTGGCATAGCCAGCTCACCGCCGATATTGAATAACAAATGCTGAATGATGACCAATGCTTGAGAAAACGACTCCTCTATAGACAACTCTGAACTTGAAGGCGCATTATTTTGCTGTAATTGAGCACGTACCAGACCGATATGTGAGTTGAGCTCGTCTATGTCACCCATCACGCTAAATAAACTGTCGGCTTTACTGACACGGCTGCCGTCTGCCATTCCAGTACTGCCGTCATCACCAGTGCGTGTATATATTTTGCTTAAGCGATTGCCCATATCTAAATCCTTAAAGGTTTTTTATAATTGAATAGCGTTAGTTGCGCGCTCATTGTAGTATTTTATGGCTGTTTTCGCTAAGATAATGGGTTGAGTTTTATATTGGTGCGCCCTAAACTTATTTTTTCTTATACTTTTACTTTAAAGGCCTTTTAACTATGACCACACCACTTGCCGATGCGATGTCTCAGCTTGCCATTTATGACTCACTAACTGGCAGTAAACGTCAGTTCGTACCACTAAAATCAGGGCAGGTAGGTATGTATGTGTGCGGCATGACGGTTTATGATTATTGTCATATTGGTCATGCGCGGGTGATGGTTGGCTTTGATATGGCGGTGCGTTGGCTAGCACAATTGGGTTATGACGTTAATTATGTGCGTAACATCACGGATATCGATGACAAGATCATTACTCGTGCTAATGAGAATGATGAGGAAATTGGCGCATTGACGCAGCGATTTATCGAAGCGATGCACGAAGATGCAACGGCGCTTGGCTGTCTAATGCCCGATGCCGAGCCACGTGCGACTGACCATATCGATGCAATGCAGCAAATGATTGAGACGCTGGTCACTAATGATTATGCTTATGCAGGTGATAACGGTGATGTTTATTATGCCGTCGATAGCTTTGCAGAGTATGGCAAATTATCTAAGCGTAATCTAGATGATATGCAAGCAGGCTCGCGTGTCAATGTCGAACACGACAAGCGCAATCCGTTTGATTTTGTCTTATGGAAGGCAGCAAAACCCAATGAGCCACAATGGGCGTCACCATGGGGACAAGGGCGTCCGGGCTGGCATATTGAGTGCTCAGCAATGTCGACCAAATGCCTTGGCAATACTTTTGATATTCATGGCGGAGGTCACGATTTACAGTTTCCGCATCACGAAAACGAAATAGCCCAATCTGAAGCGGCGACTGGCTGTGAGTATGCGCGCAATTGGATGCATGTGGGTTTTATCAACGTTGATGGCGAAAAAATGTCCAAATCACTGGGCAACTTCTTTACCATTCGTGATGTGACCGCGCAATACCTACCTGAAACGGTGCGCTTTTTCTTACTATCAAGCCATTATCGCAGCCAAGTGAATTTCTCTGATAGCGCATTGGATGAAGCACACAATAGCCTAAGCAGATTGTACAATGCATTAAAATTGGCTGAACAACAAAAAGGGCAGACGCTAATAATTAATGATGCATTGATAAATGACGCTTATAGCAGCACAGCTGGGCAAGGCTTTATCAAAGCCATGAATGATGACCTCAATAGCTCCACAGCGATTAGTGTGCTATTTGGGCTGGCACGCGATATTAATAAAGCGATTAAAGCCGAAGACGTAGATGATGCCTGGCAATGGGCGCAGCAGCTTAAAGCGTTGGCGCAAGTGCTGAATATTTTACAGCAGCCAGTACAGCAGTTTTTGCAAGCAGTGATTGGCGATAAGGCAGAAGACGGCCTAAGCGATGCTGCTATCGATGATTTAATCATTGAGCGTGCTGATGCTAAGATCAACAAGGATTTTGCCCGTGCAGATGAAATACGCGAGCAACTAAAAGAGGCGGGTATTGAGCTCGAAGACAGCCGCGCAGGTACGACATGGCGCCGCGCATAAGGTAAAAGCTTGCTGAAGGTATATATATTTTACCGAACATACATATACTAATAAAGTAAGTCAGCTTTAGGCTGGCTTTTTTTGTAGACTACTATTAAAGCCTGTCATCAACAGACCCTATTATTATTTTAAATCTTAGATTAACACACCAAGTGCAACGCTAAATTATATTATAGAACACCTGATTGGGCGTTTTAAACCCTAAGCGTTTTCTTGGTCTGTTGTTTAGTTTATTCTCAATGTCCTGTATCTCATTATCAGAGACTTGTCTAAAGTCACAACCCTTAGGCAAGAACTCTCTGATTAATCCGTTGGTATTCTCGTTGGTTCCTCGCTGCCATGACGCATAAGCATCGGCAAAGAAGAAAGCGCTAAAGAGCTTTTGTTTCACCTTCTTATGCTGAGCAAACTCTTTACCATTATCAGAGGTAATGGTCTTAACCTGCAACCTCACTGGCTTTAGGATACCTATCATTG
>NZ_RRYX01000051.1:0-20626 GCF_014861375.1 Psychrobacter sp. FME5
GTGGTTTTACTATGAAGACGCTTTTTCCACTTCTGGATAGTCGTTGGACTGATATCATAGAAAACAGCAGCTTCGGCAAAGGTCATGCCCTCATCTAAGCTTTTTAAAACTTGTTTGCGATAATCTAGGGAGTAAGTCATGGTCGTTTATACTGGTAATCGTTTAATTGATTTATTTTATAACATTTTTGTGGTCATCTGACTATATTATTGTATCGACCATTGTTATTGTTGTAGCGGCCGTTATTGTTTTTATGATGGCCTTTTTTATTATTATATCGACGATTGTTATTATATCGACCATTATTATTATATCGACCATTATTATTGTTGTAGCGACCGTTATTATAATTGCCCTGATGGTAACGGCCATTGTTTTTATAGTTGCCATTACCGTGATGATTGCCTTGTGAAGAGTAGACTTTGTGATTATCGTATCCTGGCGTCACAGTAGTACAACCAACGGCGGTACCTAATAAGGCAACTACCATGCCGGTAGAAAAAGCGGTTTTTAGCGTTGAGAAAGCTAATATCTTCATAGTAAATGCTCCTAATATTTCATGAATTATTATTTTTTAATACTGACCAATAAAGGGTCATCAGAAAACGCTAACTCGTCCTAGCACTGGCTTATCTACCCAAAGGCATCACATAAGAAATGACGCCAACGCTCCAGATTGATGGTATATAAATTATTGCCAGTAAGAGGTCGTTGGCTGTTTTTTGGGATTAATCTTTTTCAATCTTAATTACATTTAAGTTTGGATAGCCCAGTAATATCTCATACTCTTGTGAGCCGCGCTTGGCTTCTATCTCAAAGACACCACGATTATTTTTTTCGTCAAGCTCGATGTCTTTTACCCGATAACCCATACCTTCTACCTTTCTGATGGCTCGATTTTTGATAGTAGGGTAGCGTGCTTCTCTTTTGATATTATCTTCAATATCGTCGTTTTTATAACGGTTATTGTGGTTTTTATACTTGCCATTATCATAATAGCCGTTGCCGTTATGGTGGTTTTTATCTTGCCAGACGTTTGACCACTCTTTTTTACTTGAACTAATACGCTTAAGCCCAGGATAAGTATACTTAAGTTCGTATGGCTGATTGTCCTTTTTGGCATAAACCGTGAGCGAACGATTGCCGCGGTGAGTATCAGGTTTGATGTCCATCACATGGTAGCCGCTACGACGCAGGTCTTGGCGTAATTTCTGACTAATACGGCCAAAGTCACCATTGCGATAATCATTACCATAGCTACTATCACCGCGATAGACAGGCTGGTTATCGTAGGCCATAGCAGTACCGCCAGCAGTGACGCCTAATAATGCCACACCAAGCCCAGCAGATAAGGCTGTTTTAATTTTGGGATGTTGTAATATTCTCATAACTATATCTCTTATAATGTCTGACAGTTTGGTCGTGCTCAAATAACTTATTGAAATAATTTCTTACATACATTTTAAGGCGAAAAACTTGGTAACAGATGTCTTTCACGTTAGTAAGTTGTAAATGTTTCAAATAATTTCGTAATGATGCGATGTTTTGAGTGAGATAACTCTTGCTAAGTAGGGCGTTTATCGCTAACCGTATGAGAGACGCTCATTCAGGGTGTTTTCTCTTAAGAATACCTTTTTTAAGATTGAGTCTATAGTCGATACTAGGGCGTGTCCTTAATCTGAACGAAAGCGATTAAATGGGCTAAAAATAAGTGCTTATAACGTCGTTGTAAGCATATGCTTACACGTAATGACGTTTACGCCACTTAACATGAGAGTGGGAATTGGGCATTATAGTCACACGGCATTAGGGAATGTGACTCAAGGATTGAGTTGACCGCATTAAGGATAATGATTCATTTACCACTATCAGGATGATAAACGTAAATGAAGTAAGGACACATAAACTTTGCTGATGTCAGCGTTAACTGCTGATAGACGTAGTAAATAGGGCAGGATGCCCAGTATCACAATATACTGAATGCTATGCAAGGATGCATAAAAGACAGTCGTGATAAGTAACATGGATAGTTAACAATAAAACCGCATAACAGTCGATTGCTATGCGGTTTTATCGTGTCTGGGTTTTATGTTTTCCTAATACCGTATACGCCAAACTATAAATCTAGCCCATAAAAAAGCCGCATTAAGGTTAATGCGGCTTTTAGCTAACTATTTATAAAAATGATTCTTTATAGAAAATCATGTTATAAAAAAGTCATGAATTAGTATTTGTTTTCAGTACGCCACGTATCTACTTCGCGCTCAGCGTCATCTTTACTGTGACCATAACGCTCTTGGACTTTACCCACGAGCTTATCACGGCTACCTTCAATGTGTAATAGGTCATCATCGGTAAGGTCAGCCCACTTTTGCTTTACTGAGCCTTTCATTTGTTTCCAATCGCCTTTTAGAGTATGTTCATTCATAGTTATATTCCTTTTATAAGTTATTGCGTCTTTTATAGTGTTAATTAATTAAAAGTTAAATTAATAGCTTATAAAGCGCTTTAGTATCCAAGTTATTATTTATGATTCTTACTCAGTACTGCTTTTAATAAGTAGCTTATTTCTGACTGCTTACGATTACTTGAAACTGCAATGCAGACAGCCAATGGCTAACTTGTGATACCAATATATGAATTTTCAAACGCTTTGTCTGTATGACCAATGTTTGTAGTGTTACTTAATTATGATAAAAGCCCTTGCTATGTTATGTGCAGTATCCTTGTGTAAGTTTGAGGTGTTTTATCCGCGCTGTACGTAACGAGCTGATCAGCGATACTTCAATGAATCAGTTAAGTGGTAATGCGGTGATGAATGGTTTGCCTGCGCAGACAGAGGCGGCGCAAAATTTACCCCAGTAGCACGGTATTCGCTTACTGTGTTTGTTTTATAGTGGATCGACTATCTACCTATAAAATCAAAATCTACCTGTGGATTCTCGCCTTGTATCAATAAACTAATGGCTTTTGCCGAGCCGCAAGCATGCGTCCAGCCAAGCGTGCCATGACCAGTATTGAGCCATAAATTATCAAAGGTAGCATC
Source organism: Psychrobacter sp. FME5 (assembly GCF_014861375.1). Taxonomy (NCBI): domain Bacteria; kingdom Pseudomonadati; phylum Pseudomonadota; class Gammaproteobacteria; order Moraxellales; family Moraxellaceae; genus Psychrobacter; species Psychrobacter sp. FME5. The sequence goes on from NZ_RRYX01000051.1 coordinate 3,047, forward strand.
CGCGTTTTGGCTACCATGACGGACTTGACCCATATGGGCGCGTCCAATGAGCGGCACATTTGACGGGGTCATCGGACGTAGTCCTGCCCAATATTGTACTGAGTTGGCAACGATGCCTTTAGGAAATAATTGCTGCACTCGGCGAGTAATAGCTTCGCAACGTGTGCTATTCAAATCTAGATTATAACCATTAAACTCTGCTGTACCAGCCACGCGTAACTTATCACCAAGGCGTGAGGTGACCAATTTAAACTCATCATCAATCAAGCTAATAAATGGCGCTAAATGCGGGGCTCGTGGATTAACCTGATAAGTCGCAGAATAGCCTTTGGCAGGGAAAATAGGCAAATGAATATTGAGTGGCTTCATTAGCGGCACGCTATAGCTACCAAGTGCCAGTACATGGCTATCGGCACTAAAAGTCTGCGCATTTTGATCTTTGGGTTGAATGGTAATGCTATGAATGTGTGGATGAGCGGAATGGGCGTCGATATTGATGGCTAAAATGTCAGTATCGTATAAGAACCGCACGCCCGATTCGGCACAGCGTTGCGCCAAACGCTGGGTAAATAAATGGGCATTGCCTGATTCGTCATGGCTGGTATAAGTCGCGCCTTTTAACTTATGGGCGATGGGATAAAGGGCAGGCTCGAGACTAACAGCATTGTTGATATCAATCACATAACGCTCACAGCCTAACGCTTGCATGCGCTCTGTCGGCGCGATGGCGGCATCAAATTCAGCTTGATTGGTATAAAAATGCATGATACCGCGGGTTTGTTGCTCGTAATCAATGCCGATATCAGCACGCAGTTGCTGCAAAGCGTCGCGTGAATATAGTCCTAAACGAACCATTTGTACCAAATTGGCATCGGCTTTATCTGCGCGGCATTCTTGTAAAAACTGTAGCGCCCATTTCAGTTGTGCTTTATCCGCACGTAGACGATAAAGTAGTGGCGCATCCTCGCGAAACAGCCATTTGATTGCTTTCATCGGAGTTGAAGGATTGGCCCAAGGCGTGGCATGTGAGACAGATATTTGCCCACCATTGGCAAATGAGGTTTGCAACCCTGCGGCAGATTCACGCTCAATAACGGTAACATCATAGCCCGCTTGGCGAAGATACCATGCGGTGGTAACACCTACCACGCCTGCTCCGAGTACCGCAATATGGCTCATAAATTGCTCTGCTGCGTTTTAGTAAAACTGCATTAAATAATGCTGATGATTGGCTTTATTTTTGGCGGGCAACATCAGCTTGCAAAGCAGGCGGTAATGCTAATATCGTCAGCTCACTATCAGCAAGGTACTCTGGACGGGCAACAACTAGGGCTGCAAAACCCTCTGCATTTTCGATAGCATTAACCACTTGGATTTTCTCTAACTTTTCACCTGCGGCTGGCACTTCGCCTGACCCTTGCACGTAGTGTAAAAATGCTTTCGGTGCTGATTTAAAATAGATACGAGCAATGACTTCTTGACCGAGATAGCAGCCTTTATCATAGTCCATACCGCCGCGCTGATGTAGGCGCAACTCTTGTGGCTGAAACACACCTTGCGTTGCCGCTACAATCCAATAGTTGCCCGCTGCGATACTAGCTTGCATCCAAGCTTGGGTGTCATCGAGTGTATTGTGGTCGTCCTTGTGGCTAAAAGTCGGCTCATCAGCAAGCACGCAAGGATAAATGGCAGTAGGCGCGCTGGTGTCAAATTTAGAAAATGCACCAAATTTATTTAAGTGGGCTTGCAGTGCATCACCACAATCAGCGCTAATCACCACATCGTAATGCTTTTCAGCCTGTTTTTTAATCCAAATACCAAATTCAATCCGACCTTTTAGGTTACCGATGGCTGCTGCTTGATAGCTGAGCCCTAGCTTGGTCATGTCGCAAGTCAACTGCCCTTGTAAGAACTTTTCGGCATCTTCACCTTGAATGGTTAGTTGGGAAAACTGTGGCAGTGTCGATTCATTTATAGATTGAGCCATTGTTATTATCCTATTTATAAGTATGTATTTATCAAAGGTTTGTGTTTATCGAAACTTTAACGTAAAACCCCATTGTTAGAGTGTCTATTTCAGTTTTACTCTTTAAAGATAAAAGGGGTAGAACCGAATCAAGTTAAAGACAAGTCAAGTTAAAGAAGAGTACCATAAAAAACACCATCATAAAAAACGTCATCAATAAGACAATCGTTAAGATGTAAATTGGGCGCAACGCAGCGTTTTCAACGCTACAAATTGGTTAAAGCTGGCGAGTTACGGTACAATGATATTTCTAGAATACACCCAATTTATCACGGCTGACGAGGAAATTATGAGCTTACCCAATTGCCCAAAATGCGATGCTGAATATACATATGAAGATGGCGCGTTACTGGTATGTCCGATGTGCGCTCATGAATGGACCGCAGCTGAAACCGACGCGGCAGATGCTGAAGACCAAGAGGCGGTTATTCGTGATGCCGTTGGTAATGAGCTGCAAGATGGTGATGCAGTGACGGTAATTAGAGACTTAAAGGTTAAAGGCTCCTCGACGTCGATTAAGGTTGGCACAAAAGTTAAAAGCATCCGTCTGCTAGATGATCCAGTAGATGGGCATGACATTGATTGTAAAGTTGACGGTTTTGGTCAAATGAAGCTGAAGTCGTCAGTGGTTAAAAAAGCTTAAGACCATCAATGTTCAATAGGCCCTAATAAAGTGATAGAGAAATAATAAGTAGAGAATAATTATGAGTACAAAGAATGAACAACTTTTTGCGCAAGCTCGCAAACATATTCCTGGCGGTGTGAACTCGCCCGTCCGCGCCTTTGCTGGTGTCGGCGGTACGCCAATCTTTATGCACCGTGCTAACGGCAGCAAAATTTATGATACCGAAGACAATGCTTACATTGATTATGTAGGCTCTTGGGGTCCAATGATTTTGGGCCATGCGCACCCAAAAGTTATCGATGCGGTCAAAAAAGCTGCTGACGATGGTTTAAGCTTTGGTACGCCAACACCGTTTGAAACTACCGTTGCAGATAAAATTTGTGCAATCGTTCCAAGTGTTGAAATGATTCGTATGACCAGCTCAGGTACAGAAGCGACCATGAGTGCGATTCGTTTGGCGCGCGGCTATACTGAGCGTGATAAGATTGTTAAGTTCGAAGGTTGCTATCATGGTCACTCAGATAGCTTACTGGTAAAAGCGGGTTCGGGCATGCTCGATATCGGCGAGCCAACGTCTAAAGGGGTACCAGCGGATTTTGCTAAGCACACCATTACTTTGCCTTATAATGACCCACAAGCGATAAAAGAGTGCTTTGAGAAATGGGGCGATGAGATTGCTTGTGTTATCGTTGAGCCAATCGCCGGCAACATGAACATGGTTATTCCGACGCAAGAATTCCATGATACGCTGCGTGCCGAATGTACAGCAAATGGCGCCGTATTGATTTTTGATGAAGTCATGACTGGCTTTCGCGTTGGACTTGGCGGTTCGCAAGCGCATTTTGGTATTGACCCTGATTTGACTTGCTTCGGCAAGATCATTGGCGCTGGTTTACCCGTTGGTGCGTTTGGCGGCAAAAAAGAAGTCATGTCTTGTATCGCACCGCTAGGCGGCGTTTACCAAGCGGGTACGCTATCAGGTAATCCGCTAGCAATGCGTGCTGGTATCGCCATGTTTGAAGACTTAACGGTAGATGGTTTTTATGATGAACTATCGGCTAAAGTAGATAAGCTTATAGATGGTATTCAAGCTGCTGCTGACAAACATGGCATTAATCTACGCACCAATAAATTGGGCGGTATGTTTGGCATGTTCTTTGTCAAAGACACTGCAACGAGCGCACCAAAAAACTTTGATGAAGTGACCGAATGCGATATGAACGTATTTAACACTTTTTTCCACGGTATGCTAGATCGCTGTATTTATCTGGCACCTTCTGCTTATGAAGCGGGTTTTATGTCTATTAAACATAGCGATGCAGACATCGAAGCAACGATTCAGGCCGCTGATGAGATATTTGCTGAAATGGCAAAAGCCTAAGTCATTTACTGAAAGTATCAAGCGTTAAATAACTAAAATAAAAACCAGCATCAGTAGCTAAAGTTATTGTGCTGGTTTTTTTGTGGTTGAATCTTATTAGGGCGTGTCCTCAATCTGAGCATTAAACTTTAAATGGGCTAAAAACGGCTAAATCTTTGCCAAACTGCGTCAAATAGCTGGTTCATATCTCGATATTAACGGTACTATTTTCCTTGTTTGGCTGTGATTTATCTCATTTTTATCACCATTTTCAAAATGAGGACAAGCCCTAGTCGATAAACGTTTTTTAATAAATATAGGGTGTTTTTTAGGAATAAAAATGCTCTACAACCTAAAAGTCTCCTTGCTTGTGAGCCTGTAATACAAAGACCCAGTTGTGCTATCCTGAGGATAACAATCACGATTTAGCAAGGATGCAACCTGATGAATAATAGCTTTGAAAATAGCGCGCCAAGCTCCCATGTTCCACCATTATGGCAAACGGCTTACGAGGAGTATGGATTAAAAAATAATTTGGATGTATTAAACGATAAGCACAATTTGCTCGACTTACTACAACCGAAAATCGATCAGCACAGTAATTCTATTGCTTTTAGTATGGGCGCGGCCACCTTAACTTTTGCACAGTTAGATACTGCGAGTCGCCGCTTTGCTGCTTTTTTGCAAGCGCAAAATATCCAAAAAGGTGACCGTATTGCGGTGCAATTACCAAATATATTGCAATATGCGGTGGTATTACTTGGCTGTTTTCGGGTAGGGGCAGTATTGGTAAACGTCAATCCGATGTATACCCACTATGAATTGGCGCATCAGCTGACAGATTCTAAAGCCTGTGGCTTGATTGTTCTTGGTGGTATGACAGCTGCTTATGATAAGTTGGACGATGAGGTTAAAGCGCAACTGTCCTTAGTCGTACATTGTTCTATTGACCCAAGCGCTGCCGCGCAAGACAACGATATTGCGTTACTTAGTCAAATTAATGATTCGTCAGTTATTACCAATGAGAGCGACGACGTTATTAACAAACGCTCAGAAACTATAGCATCTAGCGCCACCAATGCCACATCAGCTAATACTGATGTGAAACGTGATATTAGTTTTGCTCATATTATGCAGTCATACCATGCTGGGCAATGTCAGCCGGTGACGATTGCACGCGAAGATTTGGCGTTACTACAATATACGGGTGGCACAACGGGCAAGCCAAAAGGTGCGATGCTCACGCACTATAATGTGATGGCCAATATCTGCCAGTGTTATGCGATGTTTGGGACAGTTGTCGAAGCAGATCGTAGCGAGCAGGTTAAAATACTGAATCCTTTGCCGCTTTATCATATTTTCTCGTTTACCGTTTGTGGTTTACTGGGTATTTATGGCGGCTGGGAAGATGTTTTGATCACCAATCCGCGTGACATTGATGGGTTAGTCAATAGCATTGAGCAGCATCAACCACACGTGATTCCTTCGGTTAATACCTTATTTAACGGCATGCTGCATCATCCAAAATTTGCTGGTCTTGATTTTAGTCGGCTGGCATTATCTATCGGTGGCGGTACGGCAATTATCAAAGCCGTCTCTGAACGCTGGCAGCGTGTGACTGGCATGATTATCAATGAAGGTTATGGTATGTCAGAGACTTCGCCGGTTATTTCTTTTAATCCACCAGGGATAGATACCTTTAATGGCAGTGTTGGTTTACCTTTGGCCATGATGGATATCAAAATCATCGATGAGCATGGATCGGCCTGTGCGATTGGAACACCGGGAGAAGTGGGGATTAAAGGACCACAAGTGATGCAAGGTTATTGGGGTCTTGATAATACAGAGACCTTTACCGACGATGGTTATTTTAAGTCTGGCGATATCGGTAGGTTAGACGAAAAGGGCTTTTTGACATTGGTTGATCGTAAAAAAGACATGATACTGGTGTCAGGTTTTAATGTTTATCCTAATGAGGTGGAAGCGGCGCTGACCGAACATCCTAAAGTGCTGGAGGTAGCCGTCGTTGGGATTGAAGATGCGCATAGCGGTGAAGTACCCAAAGCGTTTGTGGTTAAAAATGATCCAAGCTTGACGGTTGATGAGTTGGTTGCGTTTGCCAAAGAGCGTTTGACAGGCTATAAACGTCCGCAAGCTTATGCCTTTATTGATGAGCTCCCTAAAACGGCTGTGGGTAAAATACTCCGTAAATCCTTGCGCTAAATAGCTGTGTACTAAAAAATAAAATAAGTACAAATATTATAACGCGCTACTGGGATAAATCTTCTTTGCTTGCTGTTCGCAAGCGTGACAGAGGCTGCGCAAAATTTATCCCAGTAGCGCGGTGTTCGTTTTACTGTGTTTGTTTTATAGTAGATCGACTATACTTATTTTTATCGAGCTTTATCAAATTTTCTATCTTTTAAGCTTAAATTGCCGCGCAGTACATCGGTGTACATACGAAAATCACTGGCAAAGCTTTTTAGCGGAGATTTAAAAGAGGCGGGTTTGTTTTTTTCAAAGAAAAAATGTCCCACCCATGCGCAGGCGTATCCGGCGGCAATGCCTTTAACAAGAGGTTTTACTGAGCGATTCTTGAGAGACTTTGCTAATCCTAGCAGACCAAAGCTACTGCCGGCGAAATGTAGCCGACGGCAGGCCATGTTTTGATGCTCGTCTAAATAAAAGTCATAAAACTTCTGTTTGGTTGGGTTTTCTGCATTGACAAGATAACCATTACTGGCCTTTTCGGCGATGATTGTTTTGGTTTGCGTTGTTGGGGCGGTAGGCTGTTTCATGATATTAGCTTCCTTGCTGGCTATATAACCTAGTTGGTTCATGAGGTGCATTTAGTGCAAAAAAGTAAATGCGGCTATTGTCTAATAGCACTCATAAATATTAAGATAAGTAATTGTTATTTATCGCAATATATCTATATTTTCAATGTAGCAAACCAGCATTGGCAACACAAGCTTAAAAGTTGACTCTCAGTTTTTTATTAATGATGGTTAAAACAGTGTTTAGCGATGCTGGTTGCTTACTTGCCAGCATTTGGCATAAATGCTTTAATGGCAAAAATTGCTATATAATTGCTTCGATTTAAGAGCGCAACCGTGCTATACGGCGCTATCGATATGAATGCCTCTGTTCAGTGCTGAATTGCTATAAGTTTGATGTCTTTAATTCCTAAGTGTGATTACTTTTTTATCCCCTACATTCTATATTTTAAAAGTGCGAAATCTTTTAAATATACTCTCTTTTTATCTGACACGGTACGATTTTTCTTATGCCCAATAATTACCTGAAAAACCCACCACTTGCTGAAGATGAAATGATGGCAGCCATCGATATCGGCTCCAACAGTTTTCATTTGGCCATTGCTCGTCTGGATCATGGTGAGGTGCGAAAAGTAGTGTCTATGTCTGAAAAGGTACAGTTGGCGGCAGGATTGGATGAGCATAATATTTTAGGTGCCGCTGCTGAAAAGCGCGGTCTTGAATGCCTAAGCCGCTTTGTCGCACGCTTAGATTCGGTACCTCCTGAGCGTATTAGAATTGTCGCGACCAACGCTTTACGTCAAGCCAAAAACGCCGATGACTTCATTACCCGTGCCAATAAGGTTTTACCTAAACCTATCGAAATCATTGCTGGTCGTGAAGAGGCACGTTTGATTTATTTGGGCGTCTCGCACACCAATGCCAGTAGTGATAAGCGCCTGGTCATTGATATTGGTGGTGGTTCGACAGAGTTCATTATTGGTCAAGCTTTCGATCAATTACTGACCGAAAGCTTACAGATGGGCTGTGTTGCTTTTACCCAAAAATACTTTGCTGACGGACAGATTACCAAAGAAGCATTTACTAATGCGATATCAGGTGCTCGCAAAGAAGTGCTGGCGATTAGTGGTCGTTATCAAAAGACGGGCTGGAGCAGTGTGGTTGGCTCAAGTGGAACGATTAAAGCAGTGCGTAACGTCCTTGTTTCTAAAGGCTGGGCCGATGAACAGGAGCGCATCACTTATAAAGGGGTCAAAAAATTAGAAAAGTTACTACTTAAAATCGGCAACGTCGAAGATATTGATTTAGAAGGCGTCAAAGAACACCGAAAAGCGGTCTTCCCAGCGGGTGTTGCGGTACTGCGAGCAGTGATGAAAGTACTGGGTGTTGAGACCATTACTTACTCAGACGGTGCGCTACGCGAAGGGGTTATGTATGACATGCTTGGGCGTTTTGCGAGCGAAGATGTGCGTGACCGCAGTGTATTGGCGCTGATTAAGCGTTATTCAGGCGATAAAAAACAAGCCAAACAAGTGGTAAAAACCAGTCGTCATTTATTTGAGCAAGTACAAGATAAGCTTGGCTTGAGTAGTGATGACGGGGATTTACTCAGACGCGCCGCATCCTTACACGAAATAGGGCTGGCGATTGCCCACAGTAGCTATCATAAGCACAGCGCCTATTTGATGGAATATTCGGACATACCTGGGTTTTCGCAAGTCGATCAAAAGCGTATGGCGCAGTTGATGCTCAATCATCGCCGAAAGCTTAAGGCCGATATGCTAGAGCAGACTTGTGTGATTGGCGGCAATGCGCTTGTTTACCTGTGTTTGTTGCTACGTTTGGCCGTACTGGCGCATCACAGCCGCAGTGATTATGAATTACCGGCATTAGCGTTAAAAGTCATTGATGAAAATTGCTGGCAAATCACCGTTGGCGAGAGCAACGAACACTATGCTTTCTTATTGCCCGACCTACATACTGAAGTTGATCAGTTCGCCAAATGGGGTGTGAAGTTGAGTATTGTAGAAGCCTAGATTTTAGTGGTTACAGTTTTTGGTGGTTACGATTATAGGTATTACGTTAAATATAAACGTAACAAAAGCGCCTTCGTCGATAATGTCATGCCATATAAGATGTGCTACTATAGCTTTTATTGAGTTTACAACTGTACTTTTATTATTTTAGACCGATAACGATACCAGATTAAACGTCACTATATTAAATATCATTATACTAAACGTCACTATATTAAACAGAACTATGAAAGGGAAGCGTCTATGAGTACCGTCTGGGATAGCGTTCAGCTTGCACGGCATGCCAAACGTCCATTATTTATGGACTATGTGAATAAGCTGTTTACTGAATTTGATGAGTTGCATGGCGACCGTGCCTATGCTGATGATAAGGCCATCCTTGGCGGACTTGCGCGTCTAAACGGTATGCCAGTGATGGTGGTCGGTCAGCACCGTGGTCGTAGCACGCGTGAGCGTATCGCCCATAACTTTGGGATGGCAAACCCTGAAGGTTATCGCAAAATTATTCGTTTGGTCAAAATGGCTGAGCGCTTTAATATTCCGGTCATGACCTTTGTCGATACCCAAGGCGCCTACCCTGGTATCGGTGCTGAAGAGCGTGGTCAAGCGCAAGCTATTGCCGAAAGTATTGCAGTTTTTTCTAGCTTAAAAGTGCCTATTATCGTCACTATTATCGGTGAAGGCGGCTCAGGCGGCGCATTAGCGATTGGCGTTGGTGATAAAGTAAACATGCTACAAAACAGTATTTATTCGGTCATCTCTCCTGAAGGCTGTGCGTCCATTCTATGGAAAACCGCTGAAAAAGCCCAAGATGCCAGTGAAGCATTGAAGTTGAACGCTATTAATTTATATCAAATGGGCTTAATTGATGCGGTCATTGATGAGGGTGAGGGCGCTCATGTTGAGCCACAGCCAGTGATGAATGCGCTAAAAGCACTATTGGTTGAGCAATTAGATGGGCTCAAAGATTTGGATGCGCATGAGCGTTGTGAGCAACGCTATGAAAGGTTGAAGTCCTTTGATTCTGAAGTCATGTTGCCTTGCTAGTGTACTGTTTTTCTGGCTTTATGCTTTACTAGCTTTTGTATTGTTAGAGGGCCGTATAGTTGACTCACTTTAAAACCGATAACAGTAGCACGTGGCTAACAGTGTATCGACCAGCGCATCGATGTTATTTAGAACGGCTAATAGGTAGCTTTTAATCCTATAAGTCTGTGCTTAATGTTAAAATAAAAACGTGTCATTTTATGGCGCGTTTTTTTGTGTCTATTAACTTATGAACCTTTAGGGGCTGAATTCTATACAGCCCCTAAGCTTCTAGACTGATTCATTTATAGTCAGTGAGAAGTAATATCGCTACATCACGTACTGCAGGTACCGTTTTTTCTAGCTTGCTGTGCCTACGCAGACAGAGGCTGCAAAAAAACTATACCCGCAGTATCGTAGCGTTTTTAAAGTATTTTAATTATATATGTCAAACAATAAGAGCGATTATGACTAGCAGTGCAATTCTTCCATATCCTATCGAGCCAATCGCTGAGCTACAGATTGATATTAATCTTGCATCAGCGTTATTGAGCAGCTTAAGCGAGTATGGTGAGCAGTTACACGGACGCCGTGTTTGGCTGGCATGCAGTGGTGGACGTGATTCATTGGTATTGGCAGCATTGTGTGTGCAATTATACCAACAAGGCGTGCTGTCATTTTTACCCCAGCTTTTACATGTCAATCATGGCTTGCAGGCAGGTAGTGATGTTTGGGCGCAGCATGTTGCCGATTGGGCAGCAGCTCAAAACATACCTTGCACTATTTTACAGGCGCAGGTAAAGGGCCATGATGAACAAGCCGCCCGCCAAGCCCGTTATGACGTGATGCGCGCGCAACTCAATCAAGACGATGTTTTATTATTAGCGCATCATGCTGATGACCAAGCGGAAACGGTATTAATGCGCCTGATTCAAGGAGCTGGGGTTAATGGTTTATCGGGTATGCAGCCGTGGCGCGTACAACAGCAAGGCGTGCATCGTATCGTATTATGGCGACCTTGGCTCACTATAAAGCGGGCCAATATTAGCGCCTATGCTCAACATCTAAAACTGCCCTATATCGATGATCCTACCAATGAGGGCGGCGATAACGTACGTAGTGGACTGCGCCGTGACATCATGCCGATATTGGCGAAACACAATCTAAATGTTATCGATAATATTGCTCGTAGTGCACAACTACTGAACGATGCGCAATTAACAATCAGTGCACAAGCGGCAAAAGATATGCATGATAGTGAGGTCAGCTCTCTTTGCTGTGCTCCAGCGCAACGGGTGCTAAATATTGAGGTGTTACAAAAACGACCTATCCACCGCCAACGTCAATTATTACATTACTGGTTAGGTCAGGATGAGCCGTTACCGCCTGCTAAGCAGCTTGTCGATGATGTATTAAACCTAAGCCAGCGCCATGACCATGACCATCAAACTGAGCTTTTTTGGCAAGGTCGCAAGCAGTCGTACACCATCCGTCGTTATCGTAAACAGCTGTATCGCCTAAGCTATAACTGGCTAACATGGCTTAAAATACCGCTTACTGAGCAAGCGCAGACACTATCTAAACGTTCTTTATTTAGTGATAGTTTAACCAACCATCAACCTGATTTTCTCCCCTTACGTAGCAGCCAATATTTTACTTGGCAAGTGCAGGTTATGCCAAATGTGATGGCACAATTATTAAATAAGGATAAAGGTGAGGTTGAGATTACATTTGCGCCATTAGGTCGGCAGCAGCGCATACACATTGCGCTGGCATCACGACCGCAAGCGGGGAAAAAACTGTTTCAAACACTTGGCGTGCCTGTCTGGTTGCGTGATAGCTTAGTGGTGGTTAGTGCTGTATTCGCTCATAAGGATGAGTTGCCGTTATTATTATTATCGCCCTTTGAGAGTTGGGCGCTAGGGTCTGATAAGTCATTTATTGAGATTGAACGCAACCAGCTTCCTGAAATAATCACCAATCATTTAGTTTTACATAAAACAGGCTAAATAGTGATTGTTTAAAAATTAGGGCTATCTTCAGCGCCAGCAATTTATCAAACCATGGCAGTAGCAGTATGGTAAACTGAGTGTCATTTTATCCATCGTTATGTTAGTTTGAATACCTTTGAATTTTTTGAGTAGGAGACAAGTATGTCAGTATTAGATAATAAGAAAATAAGCTTTATCGGCGGCGGAAACATGGCGCAAGCTTTGATTAGCGGGCTTGTGAGCTGTGGTATCAAACCAAGTTCGATTACAGTGGCTGATCCTAGTAGCGAAGTGCGCGAGCAACTGGCTGCTAAAGGCCTGAGCACTGTTGATCCAACAGCAGATGCAACAGCGGCTATTACTGATGCTGACATCGTGGTATTGGCCGTAAAGCCGCAAGTGATGAAACCTGTGGTGAGTGCTTTTGCGGATGCCTTGGACAATCAGCTGGTGATTTCTGTTGCAGCAGGTTTGTCGACTGATCTTTTATCTGACATGCTGGGTGGCTATGGCAATATCGTGCGTGCGATGCCTAATACGCCTGCGATGATTCAAATGGGCGCGACGGGTCTGTACGGTACTGATAATATCACGGCTGAGCAAAAGCAATTAGCGACGGCTGTTATGGAAGCTTCAGGTCTGGTCATGTGGGTAGATAATGAAGAACACATGCATGCAGTGACCGCCGTATCAGGCTCAGCGCCCGCTTATATGTTTTACTTTATCGAATCGATGGTCGATGGGGCAGTGGCTTTAGGGTTGGATAAAGAACAAGCGTCAGCACTGGCCATGCAAACCATGCTGGGTGCCGCAAAAATGGCAATGGGCAGCGATGATGCGCCTGCTGAGCTACGTCGCAAGGTTACTTCACCGAACGGTACAACTCAGGCAGCGGTTGAGTCGATGCAAGCCAATGACATCGGTCGCCAAATCGTTGAGGCTATGCAAGCGTGCTACGATCGCAGCCAAGCGCTGAGCGAGGAGATGAGTAAATAGCCATCGCTCATTAACTGGTAGCCATCTATTTATGGGGTATGTCACTTATTAGTGAGATACCCTATTTGTAATAAAAATACCTGATAATAACATTCGTCATCTTAAAATCTGTTAATAATGTCACATTGAGTAGCACTTCATGAACAACATGTTATTTCAAATCTTTGATTTGGTCACCACCTTCGCCATGATGTTGGTTTTTATCCGTTTTATGCTGCAGTTCGCAGGGATGGATGCCAGTAATCCTATGATTGCCCCTGCTTATAAAGCGACTCATATTGTCGATGTGTTTGGGCGTATTTTTCCAACGGTTGGGCAAGGGCGTATCAGTATTGCGGCTATCGTCTTGATGTTTTTAATTCGTCTGATTGATATCTCGGGCAAGGCGGCATTGACGCATAAAGGTATCGCGCCCGTTCCGCTGTTCTTTACGGGTACCATTAGCTTGGTATTAGACTTTTTGCGTATGTGCCGCTATCTAGTCATTGGCTCCATCATCGTCAGCTGGATTGTGGTGTTTACCCAATCTCAGCATCCGATTATTGGTATCATTATTATGTTAGCGGAGCCGATATTAGCGCCGTTCCGCCGTATTACCCCAAACTTAGGTATGATTGACTTATCGCCAATGGTCGCCTTTTTTGCCTTTTATTTACTTGAGATATTTATTGGTGGATTTGCATCGAGCTTTATGCCAATGTTGGGATAAGTGAGATTTAAGAAGTTTAGAAATAATTTTGCTATATCATAAAAAAGGCACTCTAATTAAGTTAGAGTGCCTTTTTCTTGGTTATTGATAGACTATTTTGAGAAGTCGATAAAACGATTTGGAATCAGCTGTGCTTTGGCATCAGTAGGATGCGGCGCATCAGCGGCACGCAGCGTTTGGGTAATCCAATTATCTGCGGCTTTTACCGCATCGACAACCGCATCACTCATAGCCAAGCGCCCAGCGATAAAGCTGGCGAGCGAGCAGCCAGAGCCATGAAACTCGCCTTGTAGGCGCGGTAAGATGCTTTCATGCACCATCTCACCCTTGATATACAGATACTGCTCAATATCACCACTTTCAAAATCGTGCGATGTTTTGACCAATACGGCATAGGTACCTTGTTCGCATAACTTCTGCGCACCGAGGCGCAAATCTTGCTCACCGCTTAACGCACGCAGTTCATGTGTGTTTGGGGTAATTAAAGTGGCGTAGGGTAATAATTTTTTAAACGCTGCAACCAGTGTCTGCTCATCGCCTAAGCTGCCGCCACTATTGGCTACCAATACAGGGTCTAATACAAAAGGCGTGCCCTCAGCGATGCTACCGTCAGCAAATAATTGGGTCAGCATGGCAATGTTATCAGTTGTACCGAGCATCCCTGATTTGATGACACTGACCGGTAAATCATCGAGCACAGCAGTCGCTTGGTCTTTTACCAAACTTGCCGCACACGCCTCAAAACCAAAAACCTGCTGCGAGCTCTGTACCGTAACCGCCGTACAAGCGATGGCCGCATGAGCACCTGCTTGACCGATGGCCTCGATATCGGCTTGCAGGCCAGCACCGCCCGACGGATCCAACCCCGAAAAACACAATACGACTGGTCGCATAACCTCTCCCTTTATTTATTTTTGTCAGTGCTCAACACACTTAAGTTGTTATATTTAATCAAACCGCAATTACTATAGCGACCCGCCAGCAAAAAAGCCATGATCAAAAATAGCGCATAGTAGACTTTACTTAAAAAAACAGCATAGGGATGAGGTGTTTGTTTAACGTTAGACGTCTCATTAAGCGCTTTTTGACAGTTTAAACTGTGCTCAACTGTGGTAAATTTAGATTTATGCAAAAAGCCTGAGGAAAACAGCAGACAATGCTTGCAATTCGTTTTGGCTTTGTTATAATACCGCCCACGGCATAAGACGTATCGTTAGCATCGATACCGTATTTAAATAAATATTTTGTATAAAAAGTAATTTTTAATAAAATATTTTGATAAGTGTCTTAAATCGTTCGGTGAAGTGGGTGAGTGGCTGAAACCAGTTCCCTGCTAAGGAACCATACGTGTAAGCGTATCGAGGGTTCGAATCCCTCCTTCACCGCCATTTATTTCGTTGTTTTTAGAGTAATAACGCAAAAAACTGGTGTTACTTAACTTTATAAATTAAAGCAAAAAATAATTTGGTTTTAATGGTTAAAGATGTTGACACAAGCGATATTATCTATATAATAACCAACCTAATTTGCTGCAATTGTTGTTAACAACGCAGTAGATGATGTGCAAAATACGCGCCTGTAGCTCAGTTGGATAGAGCACTTGGCTACGAACTAAGGGGTCGGGAGTTCGAATCTCTCCAGGCGCACCATTTGCATAAAAGCTTATTGGTTAACATAACTATTAAGCTGAGATAAAAACTAAATCAATCGCCTGTCTTATGACAATTTGGCGATTTTTTTATGTCTGTTATATTTATAATAGTGCTAATTTTCTACTAAACTTCAGTGAGCGCTCTTTTCCTCGCCATTCTTCTCCCATCATAATGTACGATAAGTTGATGAATTACGGTACAATAGAGCCACTATTCACTGCTGGCTATGAGCTTGTACCATGTCAAAGAGTTTACCTAAACGCCCGTCAAAAGCTGCTATTAAAAATAAATCATCAGCACATCATACCCCTGAAATTGAAGAGCTAATGATTGCTAAGCCTGGCACTCGTATGGCGGCTATTCTTTATGATGGTATGTTGATTTTAGCGTTATTATTTTTGGTCGGTACCGTGTTGACCGTTATTGGAACCTTATTGACCATGAATACGGGTACAGAATCATCGCAAGCCCAGTCACTGCCGACATGGTACCAAAACCTTATTATGACGCCGTCTTTTATGCTGACGCTGGTTGGATTTTATGGTTTATTTTGGCGCCGCGGTGGTCAAACTTTGGGTATGCAGACCTGGCGTTTAAAGACGGTTAATAGTAATGGTCATTTGCTGACGTGGGGACAATCATTCAAACGGATTTTAGCAGCCAGTATCATGCCGCTTATATTTGGTATTATTGGTAGTATTATTGGCGGCTCACGTCCTATCTTATTAACCAGTGTATTCTTGGGCTTTGTCTTTAATTATGCATTTTGCTTGTTTAACCCTCGCGGCCTCGCGGTGCAAGATATGCTATCGAATACCATCACGTTAAAAATGCCAAAAACAGAGAATGAAGGGCTGTGGCGGGTGATTAGAAACCGCAAACAAAGCAAATAAACAGATAGCTGCCATTTTAATTTATAGATTAAAAGTTTGCGACAGTATTACTGTATAACCGATAAAGAACAGCAGCAGTATTGATCCAGAAATACGACCAAATTGTCGTTTGCTGATAAAACAAAAAGTACAGAGCCCCACCAATAATACGGTGAGTAGCACCATCGCCAACACATCACGTGACAAAATAATGGGATCAGCGTTAATAGGGGCGATGAGTGCAGCAAGTCCTACGACACCCAAGGTATTAAAAAGGTTAGAGCCGATAATATTGCCCAGTGCCATATCATGCTCACCCTTACGGGCCGCTGATAAGCTAGCCACCAATTCAGGTAATGACGTACCCACTGCGACAATCGTTAAGCCGATAATCAGCTCGCTCAGTCCCCAGTAGGTTGCAAGCTCAACCGCACCCCAAACGATAGCGCGTGAGCTGAAGACTATTATCAGCATACCAATTATTAAGCTTGCCAAACCACGAAATAGACCCGCTGCTTGCGCTTCGCCATTCGCATTATTCTTCTTGTTTTCTTTTTTACCCACTTCCCGCAGAGCTACGAAAATCTGAAAAGTTAATACCGCTACCAATCCTAATAATAACAGTGCGCCGTCTGTTTGACTAAGTTGCCCATCGCGTAGCTGCCACGCTGCCAGTAGGGTGATAAGTAGCAACAGCGGTAAGTCGCGCTTGACGATGCTTTTTTGGATAACAATAGGGCTAATAAGTGCCGTGGTACCCAAGACTAGAGCAATATTCATAATATTCGAGCCATAGGCGTTGCCTAACGCCAACTCAGGGCTGCCGTTTAGTGCTGCTAATACAGAGACTACCATCTCGGGCGCTGACGTCCCTAAACCCAAAATAACCACACCAACGACGAAGCTAGGGAGACGTAAATGGTTGGCTAAGGTCGTTGCGCCATCAATAAAAACGTCAGCACTCCAAACCAGAATAGCCAGACCAATGAGCACTGCAATAACTGCCAACCACATTAGGGCATCTCCTCAATCTGAACGAAAATGATTAAATGGGCTAAAAATGGTTAAATTTTGCCAAACTGCGTCAAATAGCTGGTCAATATCCTGATATTATCTACGCTATTTTCCTTGTTTGGCTGTAATTTATCTCGTTTTTATCACCATTTTCAAAATGAGGACACGCCCTAGTAGGCTTCCTTATGAATCTTAGATTAACACACCAAGTGCAACGCTAAATTATATTATAGAACACCTGATTGGGCGTTTTAAACCCTAAGCGTTTTCTTGGTCTGTTGTTTAGTTTATTCTCAATGTCCTGTATCTCATTATCAGAGACTTGTCTAAAGTCACAACCCTTAGGCAAGAACTCTCTGATTAAGCCGTTAGTATTCTCGTTGGTTCCTCGCTGCCATGACGCATAAGCATCGGCAAAGAAGAAGGAAGTAAAGAGCTTTCGTTTCACCTTCTTATGCTGAGCAAACTCTTTACCATTGTCAGAGGTAATGGTCTT
>NZ_RRYX01000052.1:0-20484 GCF_014861375.1 Psychrobacter sp. FME5
TTGCTTTGGCTGTCACCCTCCTTTATTTCTTCAGCATACTTTCTGACACACCACCTAATAAGTGAGTGGTAAGGTTTGAAAAGTAAGATGAATCTATGATAATTGTCCTACATAACAGCTATCCTACTTTTCAAACCTTACTTAAAAAAACAGCAGGAGATATTCATCACCTGCTGTTTTTTGACTAAACGAACCAGCTTCTATATAGCAAACGATAGGCCGCTATATAGAAGTAGTTTATTATTCGCCGTCTTTGTCTTCAGCTTCAGCACCTTGCTCAGTAGCAGGCACGTCAGCTGCATCAACGTCGTCAGCATCTTCGTCAACTTCTTCAACCGTTGGTGGCTGCATGTTAACGATAGTACGGTCGTGTGCATCTTCCATATCAAGTTCAAAGATGATAACGCCTTCAGGCAGATCGATATCTGATAGACGGAATAAATCACCAATTTCCATACCAGACACATCAACTTCTAAGTATTCAGGTAGCTGTGATGGTAGGCAAACGATTTCGATATCAGAAACTAGCGTAGACAAGATACCGCCAGCTTTAGTACCTGGTGCTTCTTCACGACCAGCAAAATGCACAGGAACGTTCATGTTGATTTTCTGACCTTTTACAATGCGCTGGAAGTCAGCATGCATTGGGAAGCCTTTAGCTGGATGGCGTTGCAAGTCTTTGATAACGGCTTGATGCTCTTCACCATCAACATTTAGCGTCAAAATGTGTGAAAAGAAAGCTTCGAATTCAAGTGATTTTACCAACTCGTTAATCTTGATAGAGATAGCCGTTGGCTCTTCGCCACCACCATAGATGATAGCAGGAACTAGATTCTGCTTACGTAGGCGGCGGCTCGCACCTTTACCTTGCTGTTCAGCAGAACGATCAACAGCGTTTAGTTCAAAATGATTAATACTCATGGATGTAATCCTATAAAAAGAATGATGAAGTGTCTGGTCATAAAAAAGTGGATTTGCGACCAATCCACTAATACGTGATGATAGCTAAGACTTATCGTTGCTGCTAAAACGCACAAGGTCTAAGTTTGGCTATTTGCTCAATATAACGATTTTTATGATGTTAATTATCATAGTAGCCGTTACTTTTAAGCATGATCAGCACTTTTTAGTCGGCCTACCTTTTAAATTAAATAAACGGACGGCACAGGCGCGCATTATACGTGATTATGTAGTAATAATAAAGACCTACGTAAAATCGCTATGCAAAAGGCCTATGCAAATAACAGCACAAAACTGTTATGCAAAAAAAGCGCCAAGTAATGAAACTTGACGCTCTATTGATACTCTATTAGTTAGAAGCTACTGATCGTTTATCCTAACGAGTATTGCTACCAAAAACTCCAGTAATGATAGTTTAAACCTTACGCATCAAACATGGCGCTGATAGATTCTTCGTTATTGATACGGCGTAAGCTCTCAGCTAGCATCGGCGCGATGCTGACTTGGCGAATTTTGCTACAAGCTTTGGCAGCATCAGACAATGGAATTGTATCGGTAACCACAATCTCATCCAATGCTGATTCGCTGATATTTTTCAGGGCGTTACCAGATAGGACAGGGTGGGTGATATAGGCTAATACGCGGCGTGCACCATTTTCTTTTAGCGCTTCAGCCGCTTTGCATAAGGTTCCAGCGGTATCGACCATATCATCAACGATGACGCAATCACGATCACGAACATCACCGATAATATGCATTACCTGTGATTCATTAGCACGGGCACGGCGTTTATCAATAATCGCCATATCGGTATCGCCCAATTGCTTGGCCATGGCACGCGCACGAACCACACCGCCGACATCAGGAGAGACAACCATGATGTTGTCATAATCTTGTTTTTGTAGATCGTTTAATAGTACCGGCGTACCATAGATGTTATCGACAGGAATATCAAAGAAACCTTGAATTTGGTCTGAGTGCAAATCAACGGTCATCACCCGATCGATACTGACGATGTTGAGCATATCAGCGACGACTTTGGCTGAGATAGGCACACGAGCAGAACGTGGACGACGGTCTTGACGGGCATAACCGAAATACGGCATGACAGCGGTGATACGACCAGCACTAGAACGACGCAAAGCATCGGCCATCATCATGATTTCCATCAAATTGTCATTGGTCGGAGCACAAGTAGGCTGCATGATAAACACGTCTTTACCGCGTACGTGCTCTTTGATTTCCACGGCAATTTCGCCATCAGAAAAACGCGTGATGTCAGCTTTACCAAGAGGTATATGGAGATGATCGGCTACGGTTTTTGCTAATTCTGGGTGGGCATTACCCGTAAAAATCGCCAAATAAGGCATGACAGAAGTCCTATTGATTGACTCAAGCAGCGACCGCTAAGCAGTGTCAAACTGCTCAAATTCAGAAAAGAGTGGTGAAAAGTATTGATGACTACTATTACAGTAAAAAATGGCAGGGGTAGCTGGACTCGAACCAACGGATGTCAGGATCAAAACCTGATGCCTTACCAACTTGGCTATACCCCTGTAATGTCTAGGCTGTGTACGTCGATATCTAAAAGTAATTTCTATTAAAAGTCATTATTAGAATAGCGTCACGACCTGTTCGTTATCTGATAAACGAGTAAATCGTCTAAAACATAACTTTTCCCTAACGGTGCTCATTGCGAACTATACCGAAACTGGGATAACGTTGTCAATGTCAATAAGCAGCTATCTTAAACCACTTATCATAAATGCACTTCAAACGCTTTGAGCTTAAAAATGGCAGGGGTAGCTGGACTCGAACCAACGGATGTCAGGATCAAAACCTGATGCCTTACCAACTTGGCTATACCCCTATTGAGGCGACCTATTATAAATAAATATTCAGCTTTTGCAAGTCATTTGCGCCTTTTTCTGGCTTTTATTCGTAAACAACGAATACTGATGTGGTTTTGGTAGTCCATTTGGTACGCTGGGCGCACCTTACGCGGGCTTAACGTCCAACTTATAAACTCCCAATCACATACCCCGAGCAAGGTGCATCTTCAAGCCATTTTGCTAACAGCGCCTTATCAGTCGTAATACTCGCATCCAACGGCAAGAATACCGCGCTACCTGAGCCAGTCATTCTTGCTGTGCCGAGTGCTTGCGTCTCTAGCCCATGTAAATAACGTAATGCTTCATCGACGGCAGGGGCAAGGCTAGTGACTACAGGGGTAAAGACGTTTTGATAAGGCGCATTTAAATGTTGCCTATAATCATTAGACTGGTTTTTCATGGTTTCAATTGATAGCGGGGCGATATCTCGCTGTAGCTTGGTATGCGAAAAAATCTCAGCAGTATTGACGTGAGCATTTGGTGTCAGTACTAAATATTGCTGATCCGGCAAATCAATGGCAGTCAACTGCTCACCAATACCCATGGCAATAGCGTCTTGACCAAAGATAAATATAGGTACATCCGCACCAATACTTGTGCCAATTTTTATCAGCTCATTTTGATTAAGATTAAGTTGCCAGATTTCGTTCAGTACAATTAATGTCGTCGCGGCATTGGATGAGCCACCGCCTAAGCCTGCACCCATCGGTAAATGTTTGTCTAGAGTGATTTGTATCTGCGGCAGCTGTTTAGGTAGCTTGTTTGATTGAATGACAAACACTAGTAATGCACGGGCGGCTTTAAAGATGAGATTATCTTCTACACTGCTGGTGATGGTGTCTGCGCCAGTCAGTATTAGCAGTCGACTACAAAGGAGGTTGATATCTGCTGTGCTCTCTATAACCGTTGCTTTATTAATAACCGAAAAATGCAGGTAATCACCCCAATCGAGCAGGCGAAAAATCGTCTGCAAGTTATGATAACCATCGGCACGCTTACCCGTAATATGCAAAAACAAATTAATTTTCGCCGGTGATAAACGGGAAATGGTAGAAGCGGGCAGCGCGGCTAAGTTTTTAATCATAACTTTCAGTCATTAATAGCTATCTTAATAAGCAGTGGTGGTAGAGTGTGGGCTAAATATTGGGGCATGAATCAATGACGGTTTAATGGTTAATGGTCATTACGACTTTATTGCCTTGTGCTTGAACCGCGCTGATTTTGTTAGGCAGTTTATCAGCACCCTTATAAGTGAAGCTGGCTTGCCAATCACCGTTTACCGAGCTGATTAAACGATTTTGGGCATCCAATTGTGGAGTGCTATCGGATGGTGCTGGGCGACCAGATATCCAATACGGCATTTGTGAGATAGGCGCTTGCCAACCGGTGGCCTTTTTTAGCAAGGTTTCGGGGTCATCAGCGGTTAATGTACCGGTTTTTTCGCTCACTAAGGTAGCCGACTGACCGTTAAATTCAATATTGGTTTTACCAATACCGAGCGCACCAATCAATTCGATAGCAAAGCGATCATTTTGTTGTCCCCATGCATAAAACGCACTACCGCCTTGGGTTCCTGAGGTGTCATTACCAGGCGTTGTCACCCCAATCTTGCCAGTGATGTTAAAGTTTTCTAGCTTTTTTGGTTGCTCAGCGTTTTGACCTTGGATGGTGGTGGGCTGATTGGTTGCGCTGGCGGTTTTCATCGATTGACAGCCGGACATGATGGCCATTGTTGCGGTGATGGCCATTGTTGCGGTGATCGCAGTTAGGAGAATTAACTTATTAGACTTATAAGAAAGGGGTAGTGCTGACATGATGTTTCCTCAAAAATGGATAAATTTGCAAAATTATTGTCTAGAAAATAGGTTAGCTTAAGCGTTATTTGTTACCCAGTGATGCGTGGCTGTTAGCTTCTTATAAGTGGCTTGTAGCTTTTATGGTAACTATATTTTGCTACTTTTATCATTAACCATCGATTGTTTTTTACGGTTTTTCACTGCTATGGTCGATGTTCAACACGGCCTAATAAAGCTGTATACGGTCATTGATGTTGTGCTGCCCAAATGAAAAGCGCTGCTGTAAATCTGCGAGCAACGCCTCGACTTTTTCATTATCGCCCAACCCTTGATAAGCCCGTAGTAGCAATGTACCTGAACGCAAGGTAGGGAATACATCATAAGGTGTTTGTAAATAGTCGATAACCTGTTGGTGATTTTTATTGGCTAACGCATTGCTCGCCAGCACATTCAGTGCTTGCAGGTGCAGATCATTATCATAACGTGGGTCATCGTAGCGAATCTGAATAATAGCCGTCGCTAATGCCAACCCTTGCTCAGAGCCACGTTCATTAGCCAGTAGTAATTGTGCATAACTGAGCTGGTAAGCCAAGTTTTTAGGATCTAGTGCCTGCAAATGATTGAGAAGGGTGCGCTTAACGATATAGTCGTCTTGGTCATCAAGGAGTTGGGCACGCGCAAACAAAAGCATCTCACTATCAGGGTACTTACGAGTGGCTTTAGTTAATAAACGCAACGCTTCTTCGCTCTCGTTTTGCTGCCATAAAATATCAGCTTGCATGACAAGGCTATCAGGGGCAAATACACTAAAATCTTTGCGGAGTTTTTCTAGAGTGGCGATGGCTGCATCGATATCATCATTGAGCAATTCAAAAGCCACCACCTTTCGACGGGCTTCTAGCACTAAGTCTTCTTGCATGACGCCATTGAGATAGTATTTGGCTTGCTCAAAGCGCTGCTGGCGTTCGGCACTGATACCGAGATAATAGTAGGCTTGATCAAGATAAGTAGGGCTTTTGGCTAACTGGTTAAGTAGCACATCGGCACTGGCGTATTCTTCGATATCCAAGCTCACCAATGCGGCTAATAAAGTAATCTCGGCATCGTCACTAAAGCGGTTATGCGCTTCAAGCAATAATTGCCATGCTTCTTGGCTTTGTTTTAAATCCAGCAAATAGCGAATCTCATATAGATATAAACTTTTATTATCAGGATGACGTAGGCGCGCTTGGGCAACATAATTGATGACCGCTTCAGCCGGTTCTATTTTACGCAAGATATCGGCTTTTAAGGTGATAAAAGGCACATAATCAGGCTGGTGCTCTAAAGCGTGGTTGATATGAACAATGGCACTCTCAGGCTCATTAAACTGGTAGAGCAAACCCGCTTTTAATACAGACAAGGAGGCGTTTTCCTCGCTGTCCAGTGGTTGCAAAGCGGCGAGTAGGTCGCGTTTATCTTTATCGTTATTGGGATAAATACCGATAAGGATTTCGCTTAAATCTGCTCGAGGGTCATAACGCAAAATACGGTTTAGCGTGTCACCCGCCAATATATAGTCATGTGCTCGCAGGGCTAAATGTGCCACATAAAACCAAGCAGGTACGTGGTCAGGATTCTGGTTTTGCCACGATTGGGCAAAGTGTAATGACTTCTCGACCTTTTCGCTACGTAAAGACAGACTAAGCGCCCTTTCAAATACCGCTGTCGCATCTTCTTTGAAGGATTGCTGTTTATAAATAGTGATGGCTCGCTGAGGGTCACCACGATCTGCTGCAAATTCGGCATCCAAAACAGCATATAGGCTTGGCTCGCTAAAACTTGGCTTATTAAGGGTAGACGACGCACCGCTCGGCGCCAGACGATTGACGTCTATAGAATCTTCTATAGTTTGTATTTGACGGTTATTATTTTTATTAGAAACCTTATCAGAGGTGGCACTATCATTGGTTAGTGCTGAGGCCATTATAGGTGCATTTGTTGAAGAAGCGTTTATCAATGATGGGCTTATGGGGTTGGCATGAGCCGAATATGACAAGCATAAGCAAACGGCCAATGATAAAGTTAGCTTGTAACGGTGGCAGAGACGCTCAATGACAACACGCAATAAATCACGAAGGCTCACTTGGTCGTCATGCGCCGGATTTGATCGAAATAATGACTCAAAATAAATCATAGATAACCGTATTCGCCCATTATTTACCTAATAGTTAGGTCTCAATAAAAAAGATACATTCATAGCAACGTGCTGCGGCAGCAAAAAACCCATATCATCAGCAGTCCTAGGGCCTGTCCTCATTTTTAGCCTATTTAATCACTTTTATTCAGATTGCGGACACGCCCTAGTATTTGAATATTAAACAAACCCTAAATGTCGGTTACGAATACCCACGACAAACATTATAAGAGTAGATATATGCTACAAACAATAGTGGTCGTGTTACTCAGATATCGGCATCAGCCCCTAGAGTCAGGGTTCCTTTAGCCGCTGCACTGCTAAAAATAAGCCCTTAGAATGATTAAGCGGACTGTTTATAACGTCTTATAATATCTTATAACGTCGAATCGTCTAAAAACAGTCTCTATCAATGCCATGATTGAGTATTCAATACGGCATAATTGAACCAGGTTAAAAATATAACAATTTAGCTTCAAATAAGCGAGTGGTATGGGTCTGACTTTATAAATACTTGCTAAAATCTAGAGATTGGTTTTACAAATGGTCTCGGTAGTTGATTTATGACATCTGCGCCCAGATACAGACAAATAGCCTTCGCAGAGGGGCGAGAGTTAAATAAAGCTGGCAATGATGATATAATAAGCGGCTTTTAGGGTTTTGCTTTGGCAGGGCTCTTTAAATATACTTTTTTTGAATAGATTTTTTCAAAGGCAGTTTATCCAGTGCTGTGTTTGCAGCTATGGTTAGATTTGCAGCTATTTTTGAAAAAATATCTTTGATAAGTTGCTGGTTAAAATTGTTTGTTAAAGCTCTAATAGAGTTTGGCTGGCAGGTGAACGTTATATTTATGGTCTATCAATAATGAGATTAGTGGTCATTGGGGTCAATCACAAAACTGCACCAGTCGCTCTACGTGAGCGCTTGGTGCTTGTGGGTGACGATGTGGCTCTCGGGCTTAGGCAGCTACAAGGCTTTACTGATGGTAGCGTGATAGTCTCGACTTGTAACCGCACTGAGATTTATGCGCTAGTCCCACAGATATCAGGCGCGCCAATATCAGAACAGCAAGTTGCTACTGTTGTCTCTACCAATAATACTAGTAGCTCTCAGACCTCTTCAGCGGCCATCAGCGCCCATATCTTAAAAATCAAACAGTGGCTGGCGGATTTTAAGCAGTTGCCACTAAGTGAAGTCGACCCTTATCTGTATGTCCATCGTGATACTCATGCTTTGACGCATTGGCTGAGAGTCGCCGCTGGGCTTGATTCTATGATACTGGGTGAGCCGCAAATACTGGGTCAAATCAAGCGCTCCGTCCATCTGGCGCAAGATCAAAACGCACTCAGTAATCAGCTGGGCTGGGTTGTCGATCAAGTCTATGCTGCTGCTAAGCGGGTACGTAACGAAACCCAAGTTGGCGCTCAAGCGGTATCGCTTAGCTATGCTGCGGCCAAATTGGTGACGCAAATATTTGACGATTTATCCAATCGCACCTTATTGGTGGTTGCCGCAGGCGAGATGAATCGCTTGGTGGCGACGCATATTGCTGGGCTTGGGGTTGGGCGGGTTATTATTTGTAACCGTAATCCTGAGCGCGCTGAAGCTTTAGCTGCCGAGCTGCGTCGACCAGGACGTCTCGTTGAGGTCAAGCCTCTACAGCAGCTACCGCAAGTATTGGCAGAAGCCGATATTGTCAGTAGCTGTAGTGGGAGTATGGATTTACTGATTGATAAAACCATGACGCTGCGAGCGCTTAAAATTCGTCGCTATCAACCGATGCTGATGATCGATTTGGCAGTTCCACGCGATATTGACTCGACCATTAGCCGCATCGATGATGTGTATTTGTATTCTGTCGATGATTTGCAGCATGTGATTGCCGGTAATATTGAGCAACGCCGCCAAGCAGCGGTAGATGCTGAGCTGTTAGTCAGCCAGTTGGTTGTTGAGATGGATCGGCGTTTTCAAGTGCGTCAAGTGGGCAAGGACATTCAAAAGTATCGGGCGCGCACCCACGATCAAGTCGATAAACTGCTGCATGAGTCTATTGCTAAGCTGCAACAGGATAACGCCAGTCCTGAAGACATTATCACTGAATTGTCACGGCGTTTGACCCAGACGTTAACGCACGCACCATCGAAATTGATGCGAAAAGCGGCGCGCGAGGGTGATAATGAATTGCTAGACTTTGTGGTATCAGGGCTACAAGATGCTCACCGTAGCCATCGATAGTTGTCATCTATTTATCAATAATTTTTAAATCACATAAACGCTATTCCCATGCAAAATTATTATGCAAATATAGCGTTGTCAACCTGCATTATCAGTGCTAATATCAAGCTGTTATGAATATATTAAGTAGTGATAATTTGCTGTTATGCTGTAATAGTACGTCGCTGACTACTATTTTTTTAAAAATTACGTTTTAAAAAATCCCAGCGCATTTATTCTCACTTAATATCTGCTCATTTCACTAGCTATCAATGACCATTATTATCCTTCTACCTCTGCGTAGCAATAATGATGGTGCGCACATCATATGCGTTTTCGTTTAACGTTAAGAACACCAACGACGTAAAAGATACAACCATCAACGGCAATAGCGCTAGGATAAAGTGCTATATCGTCAACCCAGCGTCAAACTCTCGATTATTACTCGATATTAGTACTTAGTTCATACTATCTATAGTAGTATTTGGCTATCCTATTTTTTGGTCAAAAAAACATTTAATCAAAATAATAGTTGGCCTAAATTTGCTAAGATAATATCTAAATTTTGTTCAAACCCATACTTAAAAAACATTACAACAGACAGGAGCGTCACATGACTGCATTACGTCAAGATATTGATCCAAACGGCTTATTAGAATACTCAGTGGTTTATACCGACCGCGCCCTCAATCATATGTCAAAAGCCTTTCAAGAGGTGATGAATGATTTATTGAGCAACCTAAAAACAGTTTATAACGCTGAAGCAGCGGTTATCATTCCAGGTTCTGGTACTTATGGTATGGAAGCGGTCGCCCGCCAGCTGACCATTGACGAAGACTGCCTAATCATCCGTAATGGTTGGTTTAGTTATCGTTGGACGCAAATTCTAGAAAAAGGTAAATTTGCCAAATCGTCTACAGTCTTAACGGCTGAGCGTGCTGATGATGGTGAAGCACCAAAACCATTCGCGCCAGTCGATATCGACAGTGCTGTTGCCAAAATTAAAGAAGACAAACCAGCTATCGTTTATGCCCCGCACGTTGAAACCTCATCGGGTATTATTTTAACAGAAGACTACATCAAAGCATTGAGTGAAGCAGTACATAGCGTTGGTGGTTTATTGGTCATCGACTGTATCGCCTCAGGTTGCGTATGGCTCGATATGAAAGACTTGGGTATTGATGTCCTAATCAGTGCGCCGCAAAAAGGTTGGAGCAGTACCCCATGTGCAGGTCTTGTCATGCTAAGCGACGCTGCAATCAAAAAAGTAGAAAGTACTGAATCTAATTGCTTCAGTCTTGATTTGAAACAATGGCTAACGGTCATGCGCGCTTATGAAAATGGCGGTCATGCGTACCATGCCACCATGCCAACTGATAGCTTACGCCAGTTCCGCGATACTATTAACGAGGCCAAAGAAATTGGCTTTGATAAACTATGCGCGGCACAGTGGGAATTGGGCAACCGCATCCGTGAAGTATTGGCTGGCAAAGGTTTTGAAAGTGTGGCGGCTGATGGCTTTAAAGCGCCAGGCGTTGTGGTCTCTTATACCGACCGTGATGATATCCATAAGGGCAGTGCCTTTGCTGAAGCTGGATTACAAATTGCCGCTGGCGTACCATTAAATGTTGGTGAGCCTGATAACTTTAAAACCTTCCGTTTGGGTCTGTTTGGTTTAGATAAACTAACGGACGTTGACGGTGCGGTAGAGCGTTTTGAAAAAGCACTCGATGAAGTATTAGCAAAATAATTTGAGCAGTTGACTGGTTTATTAGCCAATAGGTTTATTTAGCCAGTCAGTAATCAAATAAAGAGATACTGAGCCTTGCATACGCGGGGTTCAGTATTTTTTTACCTATTTATTATGTTTTATTATATAATGTTTTATTATAAATCGATTTCTAAAACTGTTCTTATAGCATTCACAAAAATTAGAGTAGCAAGGAAAACGAGTGCAAGTGCTACGTACTGTAGACTAAACGAGTTTGACCCAGCTAATCGTACTTTTTGAGTTTGGTATTAATAAAAATTGGCTTAGGTAACTATTATGAGTATACAAATAGACTGGCAAGCATTTACGCCACTCTCTTTAGTAGGTGGTCTGATACTGGGCGTCGCAACCGTCATCCTGTTATTAGGTATTGGGCGTATTGCTGGGATTAGTGGTATTTTCTCAAGTTTATTAAAGCCCAAGCGTGTAGAGATGTGGCAGGTATTATTTATACTGGGTCTGGTCGTCTCGCCACTATTTTATAGTTTGGTAAAACCGTTACCTGATATAGAAGTTAGTACCTCACTGCCGTTATTAATTGGCGCGGGGTTGCTGGTCGGTTTTGGCACACGTTTAGGCTCAGGCTGTACCAGTGGACATGGTATCTGTGGTAATGCGCGCCTGTCTCCACGTTCGATGGCGGCGACGGTGACTTTTATGTTCTTTGGTATTGTGACGGTTTATTTGGGTCGGCATATTTTGAGTGTGTTTTGAATCACAGTATGAGTAATAAGTATGTCATTTATACACGAGGCGGATAAAAAATTTCTGGCGTACTGTGCCTGCGCAGACAGAGGCTGCAAAAATTTCTATCCGCCTCTCTATAACCTTTTAAAACGAATTAACTATACCAGCGAAAAATTAATAAAAGAGAATAGCGAGAAATAATAATGCTAAAAAATATAATTGGATTACTAGCAGGGTTACTATTTGGTTTTGGACTGCTGATATCTGGAATGACCGATCCTGTTAAAGTACAAGGGTTTTTGGACGTCTTTGGGGCGTGGGATATTTCACTTGCGCTAGTGATGGGCGGTGGTTTGATAGTGGCAATCGTCGGTGTACAACTGGCGAAGCGTCAACAGACCAGCTGGATTGGCACGTTAATTGAAATGCCAAGTAAAACGATGATTAATAAAAAACTATTAATCGGCGCGATGCTATTTGGTATCGGTTGGGGTTTGGTTGGTATTTGCCCAGGTCCCGGTATCGTGCTACTTGGAACAGGACAGTGGCAGGCTTATGTCTTTATCCCAGCGATGATAGCGGGCATGCTAATCTATCAATGGCTTGAGCCCAAGCTTAATTAGCATGGGCTGGTTTAATAATATCCTCAAAAATAAGTTAGCTTTGTCAAACTCGCTAAACCTACCGATTGTAGTGCTTACGCTCGTTTTCCTTGCCACCTTAGCTTTTGAAGATATTATTTTGTGCTAAAAGTTACTTTTGGCGTTTCATGGGCCAGTGATTTAGCGGCTTGGCGTAGCTCAAACTTCTGCACTTTACCGGTACTGGTCTTCGGTATTTCGGCAAAAACGATATATTTTGGCACTTTAAAACCCGCTAAATATTGTGTGCAATGCTCCATTACATGGTCACGCTGTAAAGTGCTGCCAGCATAAATCTCGATAAAGGCAACGGGCACTTCGCCCCATTTATCATGCGGTGCGGCGACGACAGCACAGCTTTGAATTTCTGGCATTTTATATAAGACGTTTTCGACTTCAATACTGGAGATGTTTTCACCGCCTGAGATGATGATATCTTTGAGGCGATCCATAATTTTAATATAGCCATCAGGATATTTAACGCCCAAATCACCAGTACGAAACCAGCCATCAGCAAAGGCCGCTTCGGTGGCTTTTCGGCTTTTTAGATAGCCTTTCATCACCATATTGCCGCGCAGTGCCAACTCACCCATTTCTTCACCATCGGCAGCAACGGGTTCAGTCGTTCCTTGCTTAAACACATCAAATCCTGTCATAAGATGAGAGGTGACGCCTTGGCGTGATTTTTTCTGTGACCGTTCTGCGACATCGAGCGCATTCCATTCTTCTTGCTCCGCACAGACGGTGACCGGTCCATAGACTTCGGTCAGTCCATAGACGTGGGAGATATGAAAACCCATTTCCTCCATAGCAGCGAGCATGGTTTCAGAGGGCGGCGCACCAGCGACCCAGCCGTTGACTTCGTGGGTGATGGCGTCTTTATATTCAGGCTTGCCGCTGGCAATCATATTGTGTACCACAGGCGCTGAGCAATAATGGCTGACTTTATACTTGGCAATCAATTGCAAAATTAAATCCGCATTAATCTGACGCAAACAGACGTTGACGCCTGCGCGCTCTGCAATCGTCCACGGAAAGCACCAGCCATTACAATGAAATAATGGCAGCGTCCATAGGTACATCGTATGCTTGGGCATGTCCCAATCTAGAATATTGGAGATGGCATTGAGCGTCGCGCCGCGATGATGGTAGACCACGCCCTTGGGTTTGCCAGTCGTACCAGAGGTATAGTTGAGGGCGATGGCGTCCCATTCGTCTAATGGTTTTTCCCAGTTGTCTAAGCTGTCGGAGCTGGCAATGAGTTCGTCATAAGTCATTTGCCCAAAACGCTCGGTATCGACGGCAGCATCGGTGGCATGAATAACAGTAAGGTTAGGAAAAGCTTCATCAATAATTTCAGCGTGCTCAGCAAACTCACTGTCTAAAATTAATACTTTGGCTTCTGAGTGCTGCAAGCAAAAGGTCAGCGCATTGATATCGAGTCGGGTGTTCAGTGTACACAGCACGCCGCCTGACATCGGCACCCCAAAGGCACACTCAACCATCGCTGGCGTGTTCGGCATCATAACCGCCACCGTGTCGTTTTTATCAATGCCCAATTTACGCAGACCATCCGCTAGCTGCCGGCAACGATCGTAAGTCTGCTGCCAGCTTTGGGTTAGGTTATTATGTTCTAGGTCATCATAGATGATGGCGGTTTTATCAGGATAAACCTGCGCGCTGCGGATGATAAAATCAATAGGGGTAAGCGGTTGATGGTTGGCAGGATTTTTGCCAAGACCGGTGTGAAAGTCAGTCATTGTGATAGTCCTTTATCGTTGTTCTAGTATTCGGTAATACCATTTTTTATCGAAACTACTGTATCAGTAACTGGTTATTATAGACAATCGCGGTGAAAGATTGGGCTGATTTTGTGGTGTTTACTTAACCAAATGCTATCGATCAGTGAGGTCAATAGCTGTCATCGATAGCTAGGAGAACATAGTGTTCACTCATCAGTCGCTTGTCTGCATAGCTGATAATAATGGCGGTGTGTTACGATAGTGGTAACGCTAAATCCCATAGCCGCTCTACTTTTAAGAAGTAGTTTGATAAACCATTCATAAGGAAAATGATATGTCCGCCAGCCATACTGCCAATACCATTGAGACTGCTAGCACCAATGAACACTATCCGCATTTATTTGAGCCACTGGATTTGGGCTTTACCACGCTAAAAAATCGCATGGTCATGGGCTCAATGCATACGGGTCTTGAAGACCGTTTTTATAATTACGGTAAGTTGGCGGCATATTTTGCAGAGCGTGCCAAAGGCGGCGTGGCGATGATGATCACGGGCGGCATCTCGCCCAATCGCGAAGGCTGGTTGCTGCCTGCTGGCGGTACGATGAATACCAAAGCTGACGTCATTAATCATCAGCGTGTGACCCGTGCTGCGCATAAATATGATAGCAAAATCATCATGCAAATATTGCACAGTGGTCGTTATGGTTATCATCCATTTGTGGTGTCATCAAGTCCGATAAAATCACCAATCTCACCATTTAAACCGCGTAAGATGAGTATCAAAAACATCGAGCAGACGGTAAAAGACTATGCACGCTGTGCAAAATTGTCTAAGCAAGCGGGTTATGACGGCGTTGAAATCATGGGCTCAGAAGGCTATTTACTCAATCAGTTTTTATCGCGTCATGTCAATAAGCGCGACGACGAATACGGCGGTGATATTCAAGGTCGTATGAAGCTGGCTGTCGATGTGGTCAAAGCAGTACGCGAAGCGGCCGGTGAAGATTTTATTATTTTGTTCCGCTTATCAGTGATTGATTTGGTCAAAGACGGCAACGTCATGGATGAAGTTATCACCGTCGCCAAAGCCTTAGAAGAGGCGGGCGTGACCATCATGAATACCGGTATCGGCTGGCATGAAGCGCGCGTCCCAACGATTGTTACCAGCGTACCGCGTGCCGCGTTTGTTGATTTTACCGCTGAAATTAAAAAGCACATCAGTATCCCGATGATGGCCGCCAACCGTATCAATATGCCAGAAACGGCTGAAGAAATCGTCGCTAGTGGTCAAGCAGATATGATTCAGATGGCGCGCCCATTCTTAGCCGATGCGCATTGGGTTAATAAAGCCAAAAACGGTCAAGCCGATCGCATCAATACCTGTATCGCTTGTAACCAAGCTTGCCTAGACCATACTTTTGAAAATAAACGCTCGACTTGTCTGGTCAATCCACAAGCTTGCTACGAGACTGAGTTGGTTTATAAGAAAACCAAAAAACCTAAAAAAGTTGCCGTTATCGGTGGTGGTGTGGCTGGTATGTCAGCCGCTCATGTCGCTGCCTTGCGTGGTCATGATGTGACTTTATTTGAAGCAAAAGATATCTTGGGTGGGCAGTTTAACTACGCCAAAGTTATCCCTGGTAAAGAGGAGTTCTTTGAAACCATTCGCTACTATATCAACGAGCTTGAGCACTTAGGCGTTGAGATTAAACTCAATAGCAAAGTCGATAAAGACATGTTAGAGAAAGCCAAATTCCATCACGTCATCGTTGCTACTGGTGTCGTTCCTAGAAGTCTTGCAGGTAAATTGGAAGGCGCTGATTTACCACAAGTGATGAGCTATGCTGAATTGCTCTCTGGTGAAAAATCAGTCGGTGATACCGTTGCTGTCATCGGTGCGGGCGGTATTGGTTTTGATGTTAGTGAATATCTCACAGCGCGCCATGGTCAGCCGCTCGATGAGCTAGGCCCTGAATTGCTAAAAGATCCAAGCTATCGTCCAAAAGCGCAATCGGTCAGCGAATGGCGTGAAGAGTGGGGCGTAACGGAGGATACTGAGTATCAAACCGATGGTGGGTTGATTAAGCCTGAGGCCATTAAACCTATTCGTCAGGTATATTTAATGCAGCGTACCAAAGGTCGCTTGGGCCGTGGTCTCAATAAAACCTCGGGCTGGGTACATCGTGCGCACATTAAATCGCATGGTGTCATCCAAGTATCAGGCGCGCAGTACGATAAAATCACCAATGAGGGTATTTGGATCACCAACAATCAAGGTCAAAGCCAGTTGCTACGTGTCGATAGCGTCGTGGTCTGTGCTGGTCAAGAATCAGTGGTTGAGCTGATGCCAAATGTTGGTGATGCACCAGACGCGCAATATCACCTAATCGGTGGCGCAAAGCTAGCCGCTGAGCTAGATGCCAAACGCGCCATTCGTGATGGCGCAGAGGTTGCGGCGAGTATTTAGAATTTAAATTAGAGCTTATAAGAGCGGCAAGGTAGATTATCTTGCTGTTTTTTTATATAGTTAGAGTTCGGATATTTAGTACTTTGTAAGATTGTAAATCTCAATCATCATTTGCCAATAGCTATCATAGTACTAACGCCAGTAAATGTATTGCCGGATAAAGTGTTGCCTACAATAGTTAATGACGATAATCCTCCATAAATATTTAAACCAATGGGTGTAAGGTTTATTATATTAATAACCAAATTATCGTCCATTATTTTAAATTGAAGCAAAGGTTGGTCTAAGAAAGTCACTTCATTACCATACTCGGTAGTATTTAGTTCATACTTAACATCATTAACTTTATTTTTTGATATTATATTGTGCCATCTATTTGTATTATTTCCTTTTATTGGTGCATTAAACCATAATAATGTTTTGTGACTTTCATTGTCACGTCCTATGAGAAAAACAGGATTACCTTCAACCTCAAAAATTATTTCACCTTCATTGAACGTGTTGCTGCAAACCCAGACTTTATTAAAAGGACTATATTCTTTAGGCAATTGCTTATTCATTTCCGAATCCTGCTGCTTTAGGTTTGTTTTCTGAGAAGTGCTTCTCAATTCTTGAGATCGTTTTTTTCTTATCTGAAGGTGATATTATATATAAAGCCTCGAATATTACTGCCAATACTATGAGGATTAGTAGAGTGAGTCCTTCGGTGTTTGATACAGTTTCGATCCCATTAAAATATTTATGGTTTAGCCATTTAGCTAATACTGTAATAGAAAAAACACTCGTACCAGTAAAAAAAGTGTGTGCCCAAATTGGTAGTAAGCTATTAACCTTTGTTAATTTTAGGAAATCACTATTTTCTAGAGGGAAAGGGGTATGAACTGTAGCTCCTCGATAAAGGCCATCAGAGCTTATTCTTATTGTTTCATTTCCTTGTTTTTTACCATCCACTAGTCAATATCCTTTATACGTGCTATTCAATTTATATATTTTACACTCTTGTATTATAAATGGTACTCAAACAATAAACTAATTTTCATAATGTAGCTCAAACTATTAGCAAGATGGTATAGAAACTAGCTCTACACTCGCTACCCAGAAACTACCTCCCAAAACCCCACATCCATGCTAGGCTAAACCCTTCAGCGATAATCGATCGTACTCATCAACCACGCCATAAAAAAGGATTTTATAATGGTAGTGTTAAAAACACTGTTTAAATGGATCGTTTTACCTATTATAGCGCTACTGATTATTATCAGCTTGGGCTTAGTGGTGACGGGCAACGCTTATATCTTTCGCGGCTTACAGCTCACTTATCTTAAAGGTGAAAATACCGCCAATATCGATGATTATGTCGATTTTGATAATCGTACTATCCGCGCCAAAGACGCTATCGTTTGGCAGAAAGATCCTAACTTTGAGCAAGTCAAACTGACGCCTACCTTACAAAATGCTTTAGATACCGATGAAACTGTCGCCTTTGCCATTATCAAAGACGGCAAACTGCTGTACGAAAACTACTGGCAAGGCTACGGCAGCGATTCGCACACCAATAGCTTTTCGATGGCAAAAACCGTCACCACTATGCTGTATCTCAAAGCGGTAGAAGATGGTTATATATCAAGCGTTGATGAACCAATTAGCAAGTGGCTGCCTGAATACGCGGACAACAAGTATGCGCAAAACTGTACCCTCGCAGATTTCTCAGCGATGACCTCGGGTTATGATTGGACCGAGGATTATTACTTTCCTATTAATCCCACGGCAGAATCTTACTACGGACATGATTTAGTCAAGCAAATGGTCAATCGAGAGTTTGTCGAAGAATGTGGTGGCCAGTTTGAATACTCGTCCGGCGACACGCAAATGCTCGGTATTGCTTTATCACGGGCATTAGAGCCGCATGGCTATACCGTTTCTAGCTATTTAGAAGAGAAGTTTTGGCAACCACTTGGTATGCAAGGTGATGCGTATTGGTCGCTTGATGGGGCTTCAAGTATCGAAAAAGTATATTGCTGTCTTAATGCCAGCGCTTTAGATTTTGCCAAATTTGGGCAGCTATTATTAAACGGTGGCGAATGGCAAGGCGAGCAGCTACTTAGCAAAGAACACGTTAACTTTATGGTTACGCCCAACGCATCAGCATTTGCAGCAGGGCAAGCGCAAGTTTACGGACATTCGGTGTGGATGGATATGGACAGTCCGATTCCGTTTTATGCCATGCTGGG
This sequence comes from Psychrobacter sp. FME5, assembly GCF_014861375.1. Classification (NCBI taxonomy): domain Bacteria; kingdom Pseudomonadati; phylum Pseudomonadota; class Gammaproteobacteria; order Moraxellales; family Moraxellaceae; genus Psychrobacter; species Psychrobacter sp. FME5. Next base: position 18,581 of record NZ_RRYX01000052.1, read on the forward strand.
TCATTTAGGTCAGCGCGTATTGGTTTTACCAGAAGAAAATGCAATTATTGTCAGATTAGGCAAGCAGAAAGGTTTGCCCACACCGGTAGAAGGCTTTCATTTGGAGCCGGATTTGGGTCAGTATGTGACTGAGGTTAAGACTATTTTGGGTGGTTTGGTGGAGTGATGGGGTTGTTAGACATTTCATACGTAGCTGTATGAGCTAAAAACTACTGGCTCACACAGCTGTCGTTATTATTGGCTCATTTTTTCAATATTACCTAATGTGAGACCAGTTTCTTGGGTGCTGAAGATAGTGATGCCTGTATCGTCGATTTTATCATCCATAACCAATCTACCGATTCTATTGCTGGCTTCTTGATTGCCTTGGTCAGCCGCTTTTTTATACCATTCAAAAGCTGTGTCATAATCTTGCGGTACGCCGTAACCGTTCTCGTAGAGACCACCAATATTGAATTGTGCTATGTCTAACCCTTGATCAGCAGCTTTGGTATACCACTCTAAAGCACTATCATAATCTTGCGTCACGCCGTAGCCGTTTTCGTAAAAATTACCAATATTATTTTGAGCGTCAAAAGATCCATTGTTAGCTGCTAATAGATACCACTGCATTGCTTTTTGATAGTCTTGCTCAACACCAATACTCTCATGATACATAATCCCGAGATTGAATTGAGCATCAGTGTATCCTTGGTTAGCAGCTTGTCGAAACCATTCAAGTTTTTTTATCTCATCTTGTTTAACAGCAATACCTTCATGATACATAACTCCAAGATCGAATTGAGCATTAGCATATCCTTGGTTGGCGGCTTGTTCAATCCATTCGAATGCTTTTTGGTAATTTTGATCTACGCCCAAACCTTCATAATACATAATACCTAGATAATGTTTAGCAGGGGCATAGTCTTGATTGGCAGCTTTTTGAAACAGTTCAAAAGCTTTGTCATCATCTTCAGTAACTGAGTCGCCTTCGTAGTAGGCTAGTCCGAGTTTATATATTTCAGTAGGAGTGCTTTGATTGGGTGATATCTGTGTGTTTGATGATTCCGCTGAGCAAGCAGAAGCTAGAAAACTACTGGATAGTATTGTGGCTAATAATAAAGTCTGAATTAAAGGGGTAATTTTTTTTTGATACATTAAAATTCCTTTTGTTAATTTTTCTAGCTATTAATTTTTAGGGAATAATATTAATTATTCAATTCTATAGTACTAGGATTATTATATTGTTTTTCATTCAAGTCATAGCAAGGCAAACTATAGTCATATAGTAGTTCTATTAAAGTACGCGCTTCAGAATATTCATATTCATATTCGTAATTTTCTCGCATATCCGTCATATACATAAATATAGTGGCTTTATTATTGCAGAGTATACGAATATGTTTAGCTATTTCATCAGAGCTGCTTGAGGTTTTGACTATATAATTATTTTTGTCAATTTTATCAGTCATGTCTACCCAACCTTTTTTGAGAAGATAGCTATGTAAACGTAACAGCTTATTCTTGTTAAATTCGGGACTGACGTACCAAGCAGTGAACCAAACTTCTCGATTAATATAATCATATTCACTTTTGTTAAAGTTAATGAAGTTTGCGACATCATTCAACTGAGATATTAACCAACTTTCTTTCTCAATCAATTCTTGTTGATATATTTCAAGCTCTTTATCTGGTTCTAAATCAATAAACGATATAAAAAAAATAAAAAATACAAAAACAAATAAGATGTTGGATAATTTATACTCTTTACCTCTTATTTTCACTGATTATTGTCCTGTATATTCTATGATTTTTTTTGCAGCGTTATACTTCATATCTGCTGCTAGTTCCATATTTGTAGAACCTTTACTATAGTCACTGCACTACAAAAGAGTTATAATTTGGATGAATATCATAAAACAATT
>NZ_RRYX01000053.1:0-20313 GCF_014861375.1 Psychrobacter sp. FME5
AAGACCATTACCTCTGACAATGGTAAAGAGTTTGCTCAGCATAAGAAGGTGAAACGAAAGCTCTTTACTTCCTTCTTCTTTGCCGATGCTTATGCGTCATGGCAGCGAGGAACCAACGAGAATACTAACGGCTTAATCAGAGAGTTCTTGCCTAAGGGTTGTGACTTTAGACAAGTCTCTGATAATGATATACAGGACATTGAGAATAAACTAAACAACAGACCAAGAAAACGCTTAGGGTTTAAAACGCCCAATCAGGTGTTCTATAATATAATTTAGCGTTGCACTTGGTGTGTTAATCTAAGCTTTAAAAACGCTACGATACTGCTGGTATAGTTTTTTTGTAGCCTCTGTCTGCGTAGGCACAGCAAGCAAGAAAAAACGGTACCTGCAGTAGGTGATGTATCGATTTTACTTTTCACTGACTATCAAAAAAGCGAAAGAGGACTCCACCCGACATTAGGGTGGAGGTGAATTTCGCATCACTAGCTAACCTCGCTGGTTCTGAATATATTGTTTAATAATATCTAATGGCGCACCGCCACAAGAGCTTGAAAAGTAGGAGCGTGACCAAAGCACAGGTTTAGAATAAGCTGCTCTTAAATCAATAAAATCACCCCTCATTCGTCTACTGGTGACTGACTTCAAGTTATTAACCAGTTTGCTTAATTGCACTGTTGGTGGGTACTGGATAAGCATGTGAATATGATCCGCTTCACCGTTACATTCTTTTAACTCAGCATCAAAACTCTTGCACACCTCAGCAGCACACTCACTGAAATATTCATGATGTAGCTCACCTAAGACCTTTTTTCGGTACTTGGTAATAAAAACCAAATGAACGTGGAGGTTAAAGGCGGCATGACGGTTTTTGTATATCTCACTCATTGTAATAAAAACTCTTAAGTGCTAGTATTATAAGTATATTACTAAATGCACACTCATTAATAAAGAAGGCATTTATGAAAATCAACAAAGCGTATAAATTTAGGCTTGAGCCTAATACGGAGCAGGAGATTGTTTTAAATAATCTTGTCGGCTCTGCACGTTTTGTTTGGAATCAAATGCTAGCGATCTCATTTGAAATGTTTGCTAAAGATGAGTTTATCAATGCCACCAACCTTGTTAATAAAATCATGGGTCTAAAGAGCAACCCTGATTTTGCATTCTTAAAAAGCAGCTCAAACGCGGTGTCTTTACAACAAAAAGTACGTGATCTGGCATCGGCTTGGTCGCGTTTCTTTGATCCTAAAGTACATGCCAGATTAAAAGAAAATAAAAAGAAACCTCGCAAACCCAAGTTCTTTAAACTGGCTGACGGCACAGAAATCCAGCTACGCCCGTTGATGCCAAGATTTAAGCGCAAATCAGATGGGCGCGACTCAATTCGCTTGGTTCAGTTTGATAAATACTGCCGTGTTGAGGGCAACCGAGTAAAACTGCCTAATGGCATTGGCCTGGTGAAGTTTAGGAAGTCGCAAGACATTATTGGTACAATTAAAAATGTCACCATCGGCAAGAAATCGGGGCACTGGTACGTGTCGTTTGGCACAGAGCGCGAACTGGCTGAGAACCCTCGCCACTCCTCTAAAAGCGCCATTGGCTTAGATATGGGTATCAGCAAACTACTCACCACCTCAGACGGTCAGTACATCAAACCTAAGAACAGCTTTAAAGCCAATCAAGTAAAACTGGCTAAATTACAGCGTCAATTAAGCAGGAAGGTTCTGTTTAGCCAAAACTGGAAAAAGCAGAACCGCAAGATTCAAAAGCTACACCATCATATCGCTAACATTCGCCATGACTACTTGCATAAAACCACCACCAGTATCAGCAAAAACCACGCCATGATTGCTTGTGAGGATTTAAAAGTCGCCAATATGTCGAAATCAGCCAGTGGTACGGTGGAGAATAAAGGTCGTAATGTCAAAGCCAAGTCAGGATTGAATAAATCAATCTTAGATCAAGGTTGGGGCATGATGGTCAATATGCTTGAGTACAAGCAGCAATGGCGCGGCGGCTTACTGATTAAAGTAAATCCACGATACACTAGCCAAACTTGCTCTAGGTGCCAGCATATCGCTAAGGAAAACAGACAAACTCAGTCTAAATTCGAGTGCGTCAAATGCAGGTATGTTGCGAACGCTGATTTTAATGCGGCTCGTAATATATTAGCGGCAGGACATGCCGTATTGTCTGCGGAGGGAGGATGCAGTAAAGGTCGCCCGTTGAAACAGAAAACAAGTGACCCTCGTGAGAAGGTCGCCTAAGAGCATTTGCTTTTAGAATCCCCCACTTGAGCTTTGCGAAAGTGGTGGGAGTATGTCAAATAGAATGAGTCAGAAACTCATTCTGTCGGTTTTAAAGTGAATCAACTATATGTGATATATATGAATAGGTAGGTAAAAAGATAAGCAACAAATAGTCGGCCAACTGCTACGAAGACAGAGCAATCTTTGTTATAATCACCGCGTGATAACTCCCCCTAAAGTGATTTACTATTTTGCTAAGTGATAGCGACAGTTAGGGTGGTTATTACAATCTGCTGTTTTCAAAAGCTGTTTTTAAAATACTATTCAAAATTTAATCAGAGAGCGTTTTATGGCCTTAATATCCTTACGTCAACTTCTAGATCACGCCGCTGAGCACAACTATGGTGTTCCTGCCTTTAACGTCAACAACTTAGAGCAGATGCGTGCAATCATGATGGCAGCGGATGCGTGTGACTCACCTGTCATCGTTCAAGCCAGTGCTGGCGCACGTAAATATGCTGGGTCAGCATTTTTGCGTCATCTGATTATTGCTGCTATCGAAGAGTGGCCACATATTCCAGTAGTGATGCATCAAGATCATGGCATGTCACCAGCTATTTGCCAGCGCTCAATCCAGCTTGGCTTTTCATCGGTAATGATGGATGGCTCGCTTGGTGAAGATGGTAAAACACCAATGGATTATGATTATAATGCCAGCGTTACTCGCGAAGTCGTTAAGTTGGCTCATGCGTGCGGCGTTTCAGTCGAAGGTGAGATTGGTTGTTTGGGTAGCCTTGAGACTGGCATGGCAGGCGAAGAAGACGGCTCTGGCGCAGAAGGCGTATTGGATCACGAACAATTATTAACCAGTGCTGACGAAGCTGAACAGTTTGTGAAAGACACCAACGTTGATGCGTTAGCGATTGCTATTGGTACCAGTCATGGTGCTTATAAGTTTACCCGTCCACCGACAGGCGATATTTTATCCATTGAGCGGGTAAAAGAGATTCATGCGCGTATTCCGAATACCCATCTGGTGATGCATGGCTCATCATCAGTGCCACAAGAATGGTTAAAAGTCATTAATGAAAATGGTGGCGATATTGGTGAGACTTATGGTGTGCCTGTTGAACAAATCGTCGAAGCGATTAAACATGGCGTCCGCAAAGTAAATATCGATACCGATTTACGCTTGGCATCAACTGGGGCTATCCGTGAGTTCCTCGCAAAAAATCCAAGTGAGTTTGATCCACGTAAATACTTTAAAGCGTCTATGGTTGCGATGTCAGATATCTGCACCAATCGTTTTGAAGCGTTTGGCTCTGCGGGTCAAGCACATAAGATTCGCCCAATCAGCCTTGAAGGTATGGTCGATTTTTATCAGTAAGCTTGACCGTTAAAAGATAGCATTCAATAACGAAATGGTTGCTCCGCTCATTTTTTATCATGGCTCTAATAACAGGTAGTGGATTATGATTGGATTGATTACTGGACAGGTGCAGTATTTGATGGCACCGACTGCTTGTATTATGACCACCTCTGGTGTTGGCTATGATATTGAGCTGCCATTGCCTTCGTTTTGCCAGTTACAGCTTAATGAGCAGACAAGTATTTGGACGCATTTTCATGTGCGTGAAGATGCGCAGCTGCTTTATGGCTTTATCGATCGTAAAGAGCGCGATGTCTTTCGTCAGTTGATTAAAATCAATGGCGTTGGGGCAAAAATGGCATTAGCAATGCTTTCTGCAATGTCAGCGGCTGAGCTTAAAATGCATGTCGAGCAAGAGTCAGAAACGGCGTTGACCCGTATCCCAGGTATCGGCAAAAAGACGGCTCAGCGTTTATTGATTGAGCTAAAAGATAAGCTGAAAAATATCGAAGTTGATGACAGTAATCTAGAGTTTGCTATTCAGCCTGTGGCAGTTTCTGCTGAAGGTAGTATTGTTGCTGAGGTCGAAGGCGCGTTGATTAGCTTGGGCTACAAAGAACGAGAAGCTCAGCAAGCCATAAAAGCTGCCAAAAGTAACGGTGATACCTTTGCCGATACGCAAAGTTTATTAAAGGCTACATTACAGCAGTTATCTGGATTTTAAGTCTTTTGGGCTCTATTACTATTGATACCGGTATAAGTCTAAATTAAGCAAATAAGCGACAGTCATTGTCGCTTATTTTCGTTTTAGGCTGTGCTTTATTTAATAGCTGCTTTATGATGTTGTGCATGACTTATGCGTAACGTTTGGTTATGCTATTCATAGCAATCCCAAACAATGTGGTTAGCTGTGTCAAGCTTGCTTAGTCTACTAAATGTAGTATTTGCACTCGCTTTCCTAGCTATTAAAAGCTTCTCAAATTTTTGAAAATGGTATGATTACTTCACTCTTTTAAGATAATGATAAAACCTATGATGCAAGATCGTTTGATTAATCCGCTGGAAGGGACAAGTGATGCGCCTGATGCCAATATTCGACCAGCATTATTAGCTGAATATATTGGTCAGCCAGTGGTACGTGAGCAGATGGAAGTGTTTATTGGTGCTGCCAGAGGTCGTAGTGAGGCGTTAGATCATACGCTTATCTTTGGTCCGCCAGGCTTAGGTAAAACGACGCTGGCCAATATTATTGCTCGTGAAATGGGTGGCAATCTGCGCTCAACCTCGGGACCTGTACTTGAGCGACCAGGTGATTTGGCAGCGATGCTGACCAACTTGGAAGAGGGTGATATTTTATTTATCGATGAAATCCATCGCTTGAGCTCCGTCATTGAAGAAATACTTTATCCCGCGATGGAAGATTTTCAGCTGGATATTATGATTGGTGAAGGTCCAGCAGCACGCTCTATTAAACTTGATTTGCCACCGTTTACCTTAGTGGCAGCGACCACACGAGCAGGGTTATTGACCTCGCCATTGCGTGATCGTTTTGGTATCGTTCAGCGGCTGGAGTTTTATAATATTGCTGATTTAACAACGATTGTCAGTCGTGCTGCCCGCTTGATGCGTGTGCCGATGACCGACGATGGTGCCGTGGAGATTGCTCGCCGTGCTCGTGGTACGCCAAGGATTGCCAACCGTCTATTACGCCGTGTACGTGATTATGCTGAAGTAAGGGGCGACGGTAGTATCAACGGCGCGATTGCCGGTAGCGCGCTCGATATGCTGGCAGTTGATAGGCGCGGTCTGGATCATTTGGACCGACGTTATATTGAAATATTGCACGAGCGTTTTGATGGTGGCCCTGCTGGCGTTGAGGCAGTAGCGGCAGCGATGGCCGAGGATCGCGGTACACTTGAAGATGTGATTGAGCCGTACTTGATTCAACAAGGTTATGTATTGCGTACCGCTCGCGGTCGCGTATTGACTCAAATGGCGATTGATCAAATGTTATAGTTAATTCACTATAAAAGAGTTACAGCGTTAACCTCGCTTGAAGTATAATATATACATCTACGCTTGGTTGCCTTGTACCGCTTTCACATTGAATCAACTATATAATATTAAACCTAAACTATTAAAAAAAAGCGCCTACCTTTAATTGAGAGATTAAAGGCAGGCGCTTTTTTTACTTCAGTGTTAAGATAAATGGCTTTACGACTAATGAGTAGGTAAAGCTTCAGGCCATATTTTCCCTGGATTTAAAATATTTTTGGGATCAAGGGCGGATTTAATGGCTTGCATCAGCACTAAAGCATTACCGTGCTCTTGCTGCATATATTTTTGTTTGCCTTGTCCGATGCCGTGTTCACCCGTACACGTACCATCCATCTCAATTGCACGCGTAGCTAGTCGGCTGATAATACCGTCAGCGGTGGCGACTTCTTCTGGATTATTAGTATCCACTAACAGTAAAACATGAAAATTACCATCACCAACGTGGCCGACGATAGGTCCAATCATCCCAGATGCTTCGATATCTTTTGCTGTTGCGCTAACACATTCTGCTAAACGTGAAATGGGTACACAGGCATCGGTGGATAAGGCAATGGCCTCGGGTCGTAGGGCAGAGCTGGCGTGATAAGCGTTATGCCGTGCTTGCCAAAGCCGTTTACGTTCGGCTTCATTGGTATCCCAAGCGAAATCGCGACCACCGAACTCTTCGATGATATCGGTAAATATTTGCGCTTGTTCAGCGACGCTGGCATCTGTGCCATGAAACTCTACAAATAGCGTTGGGGTCTCAGTCAAATCAAGGTTAGCATATTGATTACAGGCTTTGATTTGCACCGCATCGAGTAACTCAATTCGAGCAATTGGTAAACACATTTGAATGGTCAGCATGACTGCCTGACAAGCGTCTTCGATGCTAGAAAAGTGACAAATACCGCTGCCAATACATTCGCTAATACCGAATAATTTAAGCGTGACTTCGGTGACGATACCAAGTGTCCCTTCTGAACCTATCATTAATCTGGTCAAATCATAACCAGCAGCGGATTTTTTAGCCCGTGTACCCGTTCGAACGATATCTCCGCTGGCAGTGACTACCTCAAGTGCTAGCACCACATCTTTCATGGTACCGTAACGTACGGCGTTGGTTCCTGAAGCACGAGTGGCGACCATACCGCCGATACTGGCATTGGCACCTGGGTCTATGGGGAAAAACAATCCAGTATCACGCAGATAATGATTTAGCTGCTCACGTGTGACCCCAGGTTGTACCGTCACCGTTAGGTCTTCATTGTTGACCTGCAGTATCGAATCCATGGCATGCATATCGATACACAGTCCGCCATAAGGCGCATTTAATTGACCTTCTAAAGACGAGCCAATACCGAAGGCAATCACTGGCATTTGATATTCATTACAAATAGCAACGGCAGCAGCAACCTCGTGCTTATCTTGTACCGTCAATACGGCGTCAGGTGGTTGGTTGGCGAGCCAAGTCATGGTATGACCATGTTGCTCGCGCACCGTTAGGTTGGTGGTGAGCTGTTTACCAAAACGGCCTTGTAAAGCTGCAATGGCATCACTGTGGTCTTTTTTAGTGGCAGTAGATAGGTGAGAGGTAGACATAGAGAATTCCTAAAGTCTTTTAAAAAAGCAGATAAAAATTGATAAGTATTACGCTAAAATGCGCCAAACTACCGCCAAAATCGCTAATAGATAAAAGACCGGTGATAGCCAGCCAATGATTTGTGTGGCAATCGCAATAAAGATGACAAAGCCAGCAAGTGCCACCCAATCACGGCGACGGTCGTTGAGCATATCAGCACGAATTTGTTGTATTTCACGTAATTGACTGTCTTGACGCGACCCTTGTGAGGCAAGGCTTTGTAGGCCTTGATCTAGCAGTTTGGGGATGTCAGTGGTAGATAATAAAATTTCTGGTAGCTGTTGGCGTAGCTGTTGTAAATTACGCATTGGATCCAGCTGCTCTTTAATCCAACTGCTTAAAATCGGCTTGGCGAGTGACCAAATATCGAGATCAGGATACAAATCCCGACCGAGACCCTCTACGTGCACTAAGGTCTTTAGCAGCAGCATTAACTGCGGCGGGATACTCATGTGATGGCGGCGGGCAATATCTAAGATTTGCATCAAAACACCAGCAAAATCGATATCATTAATGGATTTTTTTAACATAGGGCCAACGGTGCGTTTCATATCGCGCATCAACGCATGCTTGTCGGCATTTGGTGGTATCCAACCGGCGCGGCTGACAATATCTACCATCGCGGTAAAATTATTATTCATCACTGCCAACAACATCCGCGCGACGGTGAGCTGGTCGTCCTTTGATAAGGTACCCATGATGGCGCAGTCAAGCCCAATATAGCGCGGCTCATGACCCAAATCAGTTGGTGCGATATTTGTCGTTAGTGTCTTAACTGGCGGCGTCTCTACAAAGACGTTGCCTGGATGCATGTCAGCATGAAAGAAATTATCGCGAAATACTTGGGTGAAAAATATCGTCAAGCCTTTTTCTGCTAGGGCGGCACGGTCGTAACCCAGCTGATCAAACATTTCAACTTGTGAGATAGGCACGCCTTGAATACGCTCCATGACCATCACATTTTTGGACGAATCATAGACTTCAGGTACATACATCAATGCTGAACCCAAGAAGTTATTGCGCATCTGCGTGGTGTTGTCAGCCTCTAAGGTTAAATCCAGCTCGTTGAGCATGACTTGCCTGTAGTCTTCGACTATGTCGATGATATGTACGGCACGAGCGGCTTCGATACGAGCAGATGCCCAAGTAGCTAATTCACGTAGCAGTTCAAAATCGGCAACAATAGTGGTGCGAATATCAGGGCGAACGACTTTTACCACCACTTCACGGCCATCATGCAGGGCGGCAGTGTGCACTTGAGCAATAGAGGCCGCTGCTAATGGCTTAACGTCAAAGCGAGCAAATAGAATTTCGATAGATTGACCAAGTCCATACTTAGGGTCTTGAATTTGGGTGATCGCAACATTAGAATCAAAAGATTTGACCTTGTCTTGTAACTGAACCAATTGCTCTATAATCTCAGGCGGCACTAAGTCGCGACGCGTTGAGAGCAGTTGTCCAAGTTTTAAAAACAGCGTACCCATATCTTCGAGTGCATACTTTATGGCATTTGGCTGGTGTTTTTTACCCCAAGCTGCTGGATGCAGACGGATAATGCGCGCCAAAGGTTGCAGCTGCGGTGCTTCTTCAATAGAGAGGTGAGTATCAAGTCGATAGCTTGCGGCGATACGCCAAAGTTCAAATAAACGAGCACGATGGGATAATAGCATAAGGTATAAGTACTCTAGAAAACGTCAGAAATAAGGTAGGTGCTATGTTGCTCTGTATGCTTATCTTTAGGTAATGCCGACAAAAAACAGCGTTTAACCGTCGTCAATCAAACAAGCAATCAGTGAGATAAGCTACTGATGGAACGAGTTGCTGAGAAACTGAGCCTGTTCTTCTTTGATGGCTACCAATTTGGCTTCTTCACGCTCTACATCCGCACGCAGCTTTAATAGTTGCTGCTTGAGGTCGTTTACTTCTGCTGCCTCGATAGGATCGGGGACACTATTGCCTGCGACATCGTTGGCCCAATCACTGACATCATCAAAGGCGCGCTTGGCACTATGACGCCAACTGCCTTTAAGCTGTGATATGAGCAGATGCAGCTGGCTGGCCATCGGCTTACCGATAAACGGCTCAAGCTGTCCTGCTACATCAGGATCAAAACCTGCGACCAATTGTTTAAGCTGCATCAGCACTTTATAGTCGCCAGCGATAGGTAAATTACCTTCAGCACCGCGCATCAGATTAAGCAACTGCGCGGGATTGTCTACGGTAATGGTGCAATCAGGGCGACTGTGGCCAAGACGCGCGCGCGCCATACTGGCTGTTTGGCGCTCATCCATGCTGCCACTTGGCTCAAACACACTTTCGGTCGTCACTGGCTCAAAACGCAGCCGCTCATCAGTAAACAATACATCCAAATTTACTTCGGGCATACCCATCTTGAGTCGCAGCACTTTACCCGCAAGCGGTGCCAGACCAGCTTTGGTAATCTCATCGCTAGTAATAGCGACATTAATCAGCTTTTCGGCACCCGCCAATAGTAAGACAGTCAGCATAAGGCTCTCGCATATTTAGTTGGGCGCCTTAAAAAAGCGCATCGTTTATTAGGATTAGTTGCTCAGTAGTCATAGCTGGATCAGACGCTAGGACTTAAGAGTATTCGCCATTTTTATCGTTAGGATTTTTTATGGCTATGCTTTAAAGCCGCGATGCACAGCAACGATACCAGCAGTCAAGTTATGATAATCACAATTCTCAAAACCTGCCTGTTGCATCATTTGCTTGAGCGTTTGCTGATTGGGGTGCATGCGAATCGATTCGGCCAAATATTGATAGCTTTCAGAATCATTGGCAATTAGCTTGCCCATGATCGGTAAGGCGGTAAATGAGTATAAATCATAAGCTTTGGATAATGGCTCAAATACGGGTTTTGAGAATTCCAAAATCAATAAGCGACCACCTGGCTTTAACACGCGATACATGGATTTTAAGGCCGCATCTTTGTCCGTGACGTTGCGCAGACCGAAGCTAATGGTGATTAAGTCAAAGCTTTCATCGTCAAATGGCGCGAGTGTCTCAGCATTGGCCAGTACAAAGTCGACGTTGTTACAGCCAGCATTGATGAGGCGTTCGCGACCCACTTCTAGCATCGCGGCATTGATGTCTGATAACACCACGTGACCGTTTCTACCGACTTCACGACTGAATACTTTGGCCAAGTCTCCTGTACCGCCAGCGATATCAAGTACATGCTGACCGGCACGCACACCCGATAAGCTAATCGCATAGCGTTTCCATAGGCGATGGATACCAAACGACATCAAGTCATTCATAATGTCATATTTTTTGGCAACAGAGGTGAAAACGTCAGCCACGCGCGCTTGTTTCTCCGCTTTATTGACTGTCTTATAACCAAAATGGGTTTCTTCAGCACCGTCAGTATCGGTCGTGTGCGGGTTATTAATATCATCACGCTGGTTAAAAAGCGTTTGTTTTATTTTTTCTACCTTGGTTTTTGCTGCGGTGTGGTTTGAAGTATCGTTTGTATGGTTATCTGGCATAGTGGTTTGTTGGCCTTGTGGCGTTCCAGTAGGTAGGTCGTGGACTTGGGTAAATTCATTGGCATTAGCATTGGCACTGTCATTGACGTTTGGATTTTGGCGAGCTTGTGCCTGGGCAGTGATGTTTTGGTTATGGGTGATGCTGTCTTGAACCAGTTTGTCTTGTAAATGACCGTTGGAGGTGGTGTTACCGATGGCAGTATTATCAGCATCGTTAATGGATTTTTGATCAGCTTGGTTATGATTGTTATTTGAGTTATCAGTCATCGTCGTGTCCTATTATTGGTTTTTATGATGGTCTGTTTAAGCAATATAAGTGGCTAGTAGCCACTTATATTATTAAGCCTATCATACACCAAACGCTGCTGGCTTACCGCCATTATCCGTGGCATGAACCTCATCAATAATTTGCATTTCGCGCTCACAAAATGGTTCAATAAAGCTGCTCACACTCTTGAGTGGCTTCATGGCTTTAAAACCTGAATCAATAAAATCGTAAAGTGGCTGAAAGTTATGGCGATAAGCGGTGCCCTTCGCTAGTGAAAAGGCTTTTTTTAGCATAAACGAGTTAAGATCCTTATCGGTACGATAACAGACCTCTTTAAGGTTGTTGATTTGGACTCGGCGTTCATCCGCTTCATCGACAGCGCGATAGGCGGCGAGCATATTGTCTTCATTAACAGGCAGGTCTTGAGCAAGCAACCACTGCGCCAAATGTAAATCTAGCTCAACCGCTAAAATGGCCGCTTGAATACCCATGCTACCCGCTTCTAAAGAAGACTCTTTGGCAAGGCGTTCAAGTTTTTTGGCTTTCGGAAGGATACGCCCTAATTGCTCTGCCAATACTTTAAATTCATCACCACCATATAGTTGTGTCAGAAAGTAATCGGCCATTGGCTTGTTTTTTGGTTGTTCAAATAGTGTGCTATGCGTCTGTTTGATACGTGCTTGTTGCCATGATTGAACCTCTTTGAGCTTAGTGTTTAATGCGGCATCGTCATGATGTGGCAGCGCCCAAAAACGATTTAAGTGCTGTTGTAAATTGGTTAAAGCAGACATGGCAGGCAATCCTATAAAAGTAAAGATGACAATCAAATTGGTCATAAAAAGGTTTAAGTAATGCGAGATTCTTATATCTATGAGTATCTATTAAAAATGCGCGCAAAATTGTGCTTACCTTAAAAGAAAATAAAGCAGAATACAAATGTCAAACTGTTACATAGCAGCGTTATTTACTGAATTGGTCAAATGCTATGATTAAACGGGCAAGCTTTCAATTATGCCTGCTTTCAATTATGGAAGGATTCCAGTTATGAGCAAAAAGAATAATACGGCTGCGCCCGCAACACCACAAACGGTCAGTGCACAATTTAGTGCAGAGGTGGCTCGCGAGCGCTTAATCCCCAATCCTCTCAGTCAGTTTTCTATGGATAAGGATGCGCTTAGGTTGGCATTGGTTACGGCCCAATACGCCCTACGGGCCACGCGGCAACAAACACCATCTACCCTTAATAGACCCACAGGGTTATTGGTGCTGGTCAATGGTATGGAACAAGCAGGCAAAGGGACAGCTGTTAAGCAATTGCGGCAATGGGTCGACCCGCGGCTGCTTAAGGTTGAGGCCACCATTGGCTATTGTCCATTAGCGTATCAACCGATTTGGCAGGCGCATACCGAGGCGATGCCGCGGCACGGTGATGTGATGGTGTATTTTGGTAATTGGTATGCTGATTTGCTCTATAACATCATGCGTATGGCAGCATCAGACAGCGACAATGATAAGCAACTAAAGAATCAACAGTCAAAAGATAAGAAGTTTGTCAACGAGAAAGCGCTACCAATTGCGAAATGGCAAGATTATTTGCAGCAGCAACTTATTAAGTTACAAGCATTCGAGCAAGACTTAGTCGCCAATCAAACTAGGTTGCTAAAATGTTGGTTCCATGTCGATGTCGACACACTGCAAGCGCGACTAAATGATGATGAGTCAGATCCTGATTTTTTGTATCAAATCGACTGGAATAGTACAAAGATTATTGCTCAGTTTAACGAGGTGGCAGCGGCATTGTTACGGCAGCAGGATGATTGGATTATCATAGATGGTGAAGATAAATCACAAGCCGCCGATCATTTCTGCCATGAAGTACTGCATGCAATGCAAACCGCGCTGGCAAGTAGTAATAAAAATACTAACGAAGCAGATTCTGCTGAGCAGTTCAGTCAAGCGTGCGAAACAGAAAAATTTCAACCTGTAGAACTGCCTAAGCGCTTAAAAGATATTGATGATTCAGAGGTGGATAAGTCTGACTACCATGAAGCATTGGCAGACAAGCAAGCTCGTCTTGCCGAATTGCTGCGCGCACGCCAAGGTCGTCATATCGTTTTTGCATTTGAGGGCATGGATGCGGCAGGCAAAGGCGGTGCGATTAAGCGGTTGGTTGCGCCACTCGATCCGCGTGAATATCAAGTCTATAACATCGGTGCACCGATGTTGTATGAACTAGAGCATCCGTATCTATGGCGCTTTTGGACCAAACTTCCCAACGAGCAAACAGACCGTATCAGTCGCATTGCCATCTTTGACCGTACTTGGTATGGACGGGTATTGGTTGAGCGTGTCGAAGGCTTAGCCACTGATAACGAATGGCAGCGTGCTTATGATGAAATTAATCGCTTTGAGGCAGACTTGGTAGCGGCAGGAACGATAGTCATCAAATACTGGCTGGCCATCGATAAAAAAGAGCAGCTTAAGCGTTTTGAAGCGCGTGAAGATACCCCGCATAAGCAATTCAAACTGACCGATGACGACTGGCGCAATCGTGATAGATGGTCTGAGTACGTCCAATCTGCAGCCGATATGCTGGCACGTACCGATAGCGAAAATACCCCATGGTGCGTCATTGCGACCGATGAAAAGCGCCAAGCACGTCTGGATGTTTTAGATCATGCTATCAAACAATTATCAGCAGCACTTTCCGATAACTAAGGACTTATGAGCTACGGTAGGGTTTGTGACGCATAATAAGCGTTAATAGGCATGTATTTTAAGCCTGAATAATGTTTAAAACACAACAATGTTTCACTAAATTAACAGGTTGTCTAAAACATAAATTTATAGTTACAAATCTCGCAATATCATCATGCATTATGCGTCTATATTTAATATAATAGGCGCGTAATCGCTTCTGCTCTGCGAGAAAATCGCATAGCAAATAGAGTGTGTTGTCTCACTAATTGACGGTTCTTGTCACGTGATACGCTTATCTTAACAACTATGACAAAGATGATTACAATACCAGCTACCAGTACCAGTATTATTACTATGATATATCTAAGCCGCAAGATGCTGTAATCAGACGATTTGGCAATACTACTTGCGGCTTTGTAATATGTTGAGTGATGTATTTTTTGCCTTATCTATTACCCCTAAGTAAAATAAAATGCGAATAAGTAGGGGTGAGCTTTAGAGTAATGCATCAAAATAGTACGAAAAAATCTTGTTTCTTAACGTTATTTAGTTGGTATATTGCGTATTCTAAGACGCTATCCTAATAGCAGATGCTACCATCCGCATTATCAATAGCCGCGCAATATCATTAACCACATATAATTTCAATCAGTTTACGCAGGACGTATCGACGTATGGGTATTAGCAGCAGTTCTACAGAGTCAACCAAATCAGTCGGCTCTATGAGAATAAATCTATTTTTTGCCATTTTACTGATTGCGATGACCGCCTACTTTTTATGGTGGGGTCTAGATTACACCATGCACCAGCAGACAATGCTATTTATTGTGGCAACTGCTTTTGGTGTCTTTATGGCATTCAATATCGGTGGTAACGATGTCGCTAACTCCTTTGGTACCTCGGTGGGTGCAGGGACGTTGACTATCCCGCAGGCGTTAGGTATCGCCGCGATATTTGAAGTGTCAGGTGCCGTGCTGGCAGGCGGCGAGGTGACCGATACCATTCGTAGCGGTATCGTCGACTTAGATGGTTTAGCAGTCAGCCCCAATCAGTTTATTTATGTCATGCTCTCAGCGCTTATCGCTGCTGCATTTTGGCTATTATTTGCCACCAAAAAAGGTTTGCCTGTATCGACTACTCATGCCATTATCGGCGGCGTGGTTGGTAGCTCCATTGTATTGGGTATCACGTTAGGTGGTACCGAAATGGCGCTATCGACCGTGAATTGGGGGACGATTGGGACGATTGCCATCTCTTGGGTGCTATCTCCTTTACTAGGTGGCGTTTTATCCTATCTATTATATGGACAAATTAAGAAAAATATCATTGAATATAATGATAAAACAGAAGCACATATTGCCACGCTTAAAGGTAACAAAAAAACTCTCAAAAATAATCATAAAGAATATCTAAGCAGTCTGACAGAATCAGAACAGCTAGCGTATACCTCAGCGATGTTGCGTGATCAAGAAATTTATAAAGATGATGATTGCGTCGTTGAGGACTTAGAGACTGATTATTACAAAGAGCTTTATGAGATTGAGAACGAGCGCAGCAATCTGGATACTCTAAAAGCCCTTAAGAAATGGGTGCCTATGATTGCGGCTGCAGGTGGTGCAGTAATGGCCTCTTTGGTCATTTTTAAAGGTCTGAAGAACGTCAATAATGGTATGACGACGCTGCAAGGCTTCTTAATCATGGGTATGATATCGGCGCTGGTGTGGCTTGCGACCTTTATCTATACCAAAAGTATTCGCGGCAAGCATAAGGAAGATTTGACCAAAGCGACTTTTATTATGTTTAGCTGGATGCAAGTCTTTACCGCATCGGCCTTTGCCTTTAGTCATGGCTCTAATGATATCGCCAACGCTGTTGGTCCATTTGCCGCGATTATGGATGTAATTCGTACCAACAGTATTGCGACCGAAGCTGCGGTACCACCTGCTGTCATGCTGACTTTCGGTGTGGCACTTATCGTTGGTCTGTGGTTTATCGGCAAAGAAGTCATTCAGACCGTCGGCACCAATTTGGCAAAAATGCACCCTGCTTCTGGCTTCTCAGCTGAACTGGCGGCTGCCGCTGTGGTTATGGGGGCGTCTACTATGGGTCTGCCCGTATCGAGTACGCATACATTAGTTGGTGCGGTATTGGGCATCGGTATCGTCAATAGAGACACCAACTGGGCGCTGATGAAGCCTATCGGCTTGGCATGGATTATTACCCTCCCTGCGGCGGCCTCAATGTCTGCAATCAGTTATCTCGTGTTGAGTAACGTCTTTTAAGTCTCGCAATCTAAATGATGACACATCCTGATTTTTAACCATAAAAAACGCTTATCGACATCATGCCGATAAGCGTTTTTTTTATAACCAGTCAATCTTTAATCGGTACCAAATTGCTTGCGCTTTTTAGCAAAGAAGCGATCTAAGCGATCCATAGCTTCTTCTAAGTCGTGTAGGTTAGGCAAAAATACCAAGCGGAAATGATCAGGTTTATCCCAGTTAAATCCTGAACCTTGAACCATTAAGACATTTTCTTCTATCAATAAATCCATCATAAACTGCATGTCGTCTTCGACAGGGTAAATCTCGGGATCCATCTTTGGAAAGCAGTAAAATGCGCCTTGTGGCATGGTGCAAGAGATACCTTTAATAGCATTAAGGCGGGATACCGCCAACTCGCGCTGTTTGTATAAACGACCTTTTTGGGAGGTCAAATCTTTCATGCTTTGATAGCCGCCCATCGCCGTTTGAATGGCATATTGTCCCTGCACGTTTGAACATAAACGCATAGAGGCCAGCATGTTTAAGCCTTCGATAAAGTCAGTGGCGTGTTGTTTACGACCTGATACCATCATCCAACCTGCACGAAAGCCTGCGATACGATGTGATTTTGACAAACCATTGTATGATAGAACCAGTACTTCATCGGTTAAAGTGCTCATTGGAGTATGTTGCATATCATCATAGAGGATACGGTCATAAATCTCATCGGCCATGATAATCAAATCATGCTCTTTTGCGACTTGAATGATTTGTAATAGTACTTCATCGCTATATAGGGCACCCGTTGGGTTATTGGGATTAATAACCACGATACCTTTAGTTTTACTGGTAATTTTAGATTTGATATCTTCGATATCAGGATGCCAGTTGTCTTCTTCATTACAGCGATAATGTACCGCTGTACCGCCTGCTAGGTTGGCCGCTGCTGTCCAAAGTGGGTAGTCTGGCATGGGTACAAGGACTTCGTCGCCATCATTCATTAGGGCTTGCATGGTCATAACAATCAGCTCAGAGACGCCATTACCTAGATAGACATCACGGACGTCAACGGCTGATAAGAGTCCTTTTGATTGGTAATATTGTAGAACCGCTTTACGCGCTGAAAAAATACCTTGAGAATCTGAATAGCCAGTCGCTTCAGGTAAATTCATCGCCACATCACGTAAAATCTCATGCGGTGCTTCTAGACCAAAAGGCGCAGGGTTGCCAATGTTTAGCTTTAAGATGCGCTTGCCTTCGGCTTCCATTTTATTGGCAGTCTGAAGAAGAGGGCCGCGAATATCGTAGCAGACGTTTTGTAGTTTATCGGATTTTTTTATTGTATTCATAGAGTGATCACTCATCGGATTGTTTGGTGAATTTATTTGAGGAGTAGAGGAGGTTGTGGTTGTTCGTTGAGTTGATAATGGGGCGTCGCTATCCGCTTGTGCAGCTGGAACGCCATCTTCTTTGGCATTGTCTGACTGTATAGCATTATCTGAACCGACCTCTTTATCGGTGTCATTTTGAAGCTCACCACGTAATAGGTAACCTTCGCTACAGCCTAAAATGCGTGCTAGGGTCGGTAGTTTTGATGAAACAATACCATTGGTCCCACGCTCCCAGTTAGAGATTGCGCCGCGGCTGACCTTTGCACCAGCAGACGTCATCGCTTGAGCCAATTGCTCTGCCGTCATTCCTTTGTCACGGCGTAGCTGTACCAGTCGTTCAGCTTGTGTGCTTTTATTTGTGCTATTGCTCATAATTATCCAAGCCTTTTTATTTAATTAGTTTGTAATAGGCGAAGTGCTTAACTTTTTTAATAACTGCATATGCAAGATATTATTGCATATACATTCGCAATGCAAGTTATTTCTAAAATAAGTTTTTTGTTAATGCAAGTTTATCTTGCATTCTACTAAGGTTGTTTTTATTGTTCTAAGCTCTCGCCTTATATAACACTGTCTATAAAGGGTTATAATGAATTAGCTATATAAGTTTTTGCTATATTATTATAATTATTTAATTTTAATACTTAGGGCGGTTACTCGGTACTGTGTACATTCTTGTAATGTTTGGCTTGAATAGTTAGTACTTAATCGATATATAAAGTTTATCGTTTTTGCAAAAAACTGGACGATAAAGCCCTAATGGGAGGCTATATAAAAGATAGCAGTCCACACAGCAGATTAGATAATCATTTAATAAGGATAATTTATGCAAGACAATCAACTGAACAAAGAAGAAATCAGTCAACTGACCGATACTGATTGGAAAGAGCGTCTGAGCGCTGACGAGTATCATGTGATGCGTGAAAAGGGCACAGAACGTCCATTCACGGGTGTTTATAATGATGTTGATGACAAAGGTATCTATCGCTGCAAAGGCTGCGGTGCTAAGTTATTCGATGCTGATAGCAAGTTTGATGCAGGTTGTGGCTGGCCAAGTTTCGATCAGGGCATCGATAATAGTGCCATCGATGAGCATGTAGATGATTCGCTAGGTATGCGCCGTACCGAAGTCACTTGTAGCAACTGCGATGCGCATTTAGGCCATGTATTCCCCGATGGACCACGTGAGACCACAGGCATGCGCTATTGCATCAACTCAGTGTCTATCGATTTGGATAAATCTGAGAAGTAATTTGGGCAAATAGTAGAGCATATGTTAGTGTATAGGAAGAAAAGAGTAGGGGGCGCCTGTCGTTTCCCTGCCGGCTTTTATTATTGATTAATGCCAAGCCTTTAATCAATAATAAAGGGTAATTGGTTAAGCATTATGTATCAACAACGAAACTTGACGCTGTTAAAACAGACATTTAATAAGTGGTAGTGGGTTATTAAAGTACTAATAGTAAAAAATATCGGTTTTTTATAAAAAAACAAAGCCAGTAAAAACATATACTTGTGATTATATTTGTTGAAAGTATATAAAATAGTTTAAAAAGTAGCAAATACTGTTTGACAGCCATGTGTAAA
The DNA here is from genome assembly GCF_014861375.1 of Psychrobacter sp. FME5. Taxonomy (NCBI): domain Bacteria; kingdom Pseudomonadati; phylum Pseudomonadota; class Gammaproteobacteria; order Moraxellales; family Moraxellaceae; genus Psychrobacter; species Psychrobacter sp. FME5. The sequence continues at coordinate 19,023 of NZ_RRYX01000053.1, forward strand.
TGTATATAATACACACCCACAGCAAGGGTGATTAGCTCAGTTGGTAGAGCGTCTGCCTTACACGCAGAATGTCGGCGGTTCGAATCCGTCATCACCCACCACTCTTTTAGCGAGTGCACCTTTTTATAGAGGTAAAATGCTAAAGACGACCTAAGCAGCGGTAGTTCAGTTGGTTAGAATACCGGCCTGTCACGCCGGGGGTCGCGGGTTCGAGTCCCGTCCGCTGCGCCATATTTAAAACGAATTTAAGCTCTCGAGTTTAAGCAAGTTTCGCCTCAAGTATTCATTTACTTGAGGTTTTTTTGTGTCTGAGTTTTCTTTTAGAGCTTTTGTCTATAAGGGCTTGGCGCCTTCTCTCGATTGGTCTTTACGAAATGGTCTACTCTTTAACAATGCATAAATGATAATTTTTTATGCATGCATTCTCCCTTTTGGAAATCGGTGACCAAGTGCTCAGTGACCAAACGGTGACCATTTTGTGACCAAGGTTGTTAAAGTTTGATGACGTTAATAAAGTAATCGTCGTCTAGGATATTATAATCTGGCCTGCGAATGAGTTGATGACCACGTCAGAACCTTAACACTAATAGCCCTCAAATCATTGTTAATACAACTCGGATTTTTGAAGGTGAATAGCATATTATTCTAGGTTTTGTGCATCTTCCTGCTTCTCAATTTTATGCTGATCTTCTGTACGCTCTACTTTCCAGTAGCTAGATATATATAAATGCGTTTTAGCTATGGACCGGTTGAATTTAAAATAGTCACGCAGTACACGCATACTATGGAATTCACAAGCAGCCCAAACAGCAGGTTGCCCTTCAAGCCAAGTAATGGTTTTAACATGCTCAAGTAAAGGGCTGCTTGCGGAGTTTGGAGTAGGATTTATAACCCAGTAAATGTCAACGTTCTTAGGTTTTTTAAGATTTTGTCGATCTGCCTCGCTGCTGATCTCAAGGATGGCATAGCCGCGTGCATCGTCAGGTAATTGTGCAAGATTGACAGCAATCGCAGGTAGTGCAGTCATGTCACCTATTAATAAAAACCAATCTGCATCACGGTTGATGAGCTTTTTTGGTCCTGGTCCGCCGACCAATATTTGCTCACCCACTTGGGCGTTACGTGCCCACATTGAAGCAGGGCCTTCAGCGTCGTGCAAGGCAAAATCGATATCTATTTCACCCTCACGTTGACCACTTATAGTATAGGTGCGCATTAGTGGTCGAGTCCCATGGCCTTGAGGAAATATGAGTTTAATATAAGCGCTTTCTTGATCTGCCGGAAAATCAGT
>NZ_RRYX01000054.1:0-19832 GCF_014861375.1 Psychrobacter sp. FME5
ACGTAAGTCCAGAACTCATCAACCTCTAAGCGTTCATAGTAGCGCTTCTTAGGCGCGATCTTATAAACAGATGAGCCTATGGTGCCCAATACTTTACCGATACTGACTGAGGCTATAATAGCTATGTCTCTAACACCGCAACCTCTCACCGTCATTAGCCGTATGATGTCTTCTATTTTAGAGTGACAGCCCTTATAAGTTAAGGCATGGTCACCAATGAATTGACGTTTGCAGTCCTTGCATTGGTAGTTCTGCTTGCCATAGCTTTTTATGCCGTTTTTCTTTAAACTGGGACTGTGACAGTCGGGGCAGCTGATATCTATTTGTGTCTTCATAACCTCAAATATATCATCTTGCTTTGGCTGTCACCCTCCTTTATTTCTTCAGCATACTTTCTGACACACCACCAAGTAAATCTATTATAAGGTCAAAAAACTTATAAAGTTGACGGTATTTTTAACTGGTTTAATGTTTATTATTAAAAATATGGTTTTATGAGTTGTGAAGTCAATAAGTATAATGATAATATATTTAAAGTTAACCAAAAAGTCAGCTTCAAAGGAGAAGTAGTGACCGGTTGCTTAAAATACGGAATATTGATTGGCTAAAAGCCAAATTAAATGGACGTTTTATTTCAATCTTCGTAGCTACTACGAGACGTTTAGGCCTCTCGTACAGATACTGAAGCTCCATCCCCAATAAAGATTAAGCCTGAGCAAGTCAGAAGTCTGAAAGGCAGTCAGCTTATTCAATAACTGTATAACTATCAGTATTGATGTAGGTATGATGATCGTCATCGTATAAATTTTATTACTATAATAATTGAATACTACTTTAGGGCAGTGTCGTTGTATGCGGCCGACCTTTGAGATATTGATTGTTACTATATTATTATTCGATTAAAGATAAAAGTTTACTTTTTTATCTTCCTTTTATCCAGACAGCCGAGTATTGCTATGATTAATTTTTATCTAAACGGGAAGCTCCATGAGCTGACCCACCTTAACCCTAATACCACGGTTCTTGAGTATCTGCGCTTGCACGAACGACAGACTGATACCAAAGAAGGCTGTGCTAGTGGTGACTGCGGCGCCTGTACGGTTATGGCTCAGCGACTACCTATTGATGATATAGAACAGGCTAGTGCCACTCCTTTTTATACCCTAAACTCTTGCATTACTTTATTGTCACTCATGGATGGTCATCATCTTATGACCGCCGCTTATCTGGCGGATAATCCTGAACATCACCCAGAGCGTGCTTTATTACATCCAGCACAGCAAGCAATGGTCGATTGCCATGGCTCGCAGTGCGGTTTTTGTACGCCGGGTTTTGTCATGTCGTTGGCCAGCGTTTATGAAAACCAGCGCTTGCAAAAAAACCAAGACACGACCACTGATGACCTAGACTACGATGACATTGTTGCCTCCATCTCAGGGAATCTATGCCGTTGTACGGGTTATCGTCCTATCATCGACGCAGGTTTGGCGATGGAAGGTATTGGTCAGCAGCGCGATGCTGACCAAACCGCCGCTAAAGATTTCACCATCAATCTAGCCACGGATGCAATGGCTAGTAGCAAAAATACTGCCTCAACGAAACTAAGTGCTATCAAGCCTGTCCTTACTCAAGAGTCGCGCAAGCTATTTATGCCGACGTCAATCGATGCGCTAAATCAAGTCCTAGCAGCCAACCCGACAGCGACTATTTGGGCCGGCGGAACAGACTTAGGGTTAAGCGTGACTCAACATATGGTTGACCATGAGGTGATTGTTCAGCTGTCTGCTATCGAGGAGCTTAAGTCTTGGTCACTGACTGGTTCTGATGAGCCAACAGATGGCGATAAAAAGACTGAGCAAGTACCAACCCAATCGTTAGTGCTGGGCGCTGGCATGAGCTATCAGCAAATGCTGCCTGTGCTTGAGCAGTACTTTCCTGAGTTTGCTGCGATATTCGAGCGTATTGCCTCTCCGCAAATTCGCAATATGGGTACTATCGGTGGAAATATTGCCAATGCCTCACCGATTGGAGATTTGCCGCCTATTTTATTGGCATTAGATGCGCAGGTTTATTTGCGTCATTGTGCTAGTGATAGCAATGACAATAATCATAGTCAGGCTTCTTACACTGACGAAACCATTTCTTTATCCGCATTTTTCCTAGATTATAAAAAGACCAAGCTGCGTGCAGGAAGCTATGTAGTCGACATACATATTCCACTGATGCAAGACAATCAGCATCTATATATCCATAAGATTAGTAAGCGTTACGAAGATGATATTTCTGCCTGCTTGTTGGCTGCGAGAATCGATTTGTCAGCAGATGGTAAGACCATTGAGCAAGCAAATCTTGGGCTTGGCGGTATGGCGGCGATACCTTTATTGGCTGAGAGTTGTCAGCAAGCTTTAATTGGACAGTCCGTGGATGTTGCCAGCTTTGAGACAGCCGCACAAATGCTGTCGATGGATGTGTCGCCAATGACGGATGTAAGAGCCAGTCGTGAATATCGAATGCATGTGATGCAGCGGCTAATTATTAAATGTGGTAAGCAATTGGTAGCAGGCATGCAACCTGCAAGTGCTTGATAGATAACATTAATATCTTAAGTTACCCTAAATTACCTTTGCTAAAAAAATATAAGAGAGAGCCATTATGAGTCATCATTCTTCATTATTTGACAGCTACAGTACTCGCCGCATTCGTCCACCCAAAAATAAAATCGGTACCGCAGTCAAGCATGACAGCGCTATCAGCCATGTGATGGGCACCGCGACCTATGTAGATGATATGCTAAAACCACAAGATACGTTACATTTAGCCATAGGCAAAAGCGATCACGCTCATGCCAGAGTATTGAGCATGGACTTGAATGCGGTAAGGGCAGCAGATGGGGTAATCGACGTTATTACTTTTAAAGATTTGCCAGCCAAAACCGATATCGGTCCAGTATTCGATGGTGACCCGTTGATGGTAGATGAGATCACAGAATACGCTGGACAAACTTTATTTGCCGTCGTCGCCACCAGTCATCGTGCAGCCAAAAAAGCCACGCTTAACGCTATTGTAGAATATGAACCATTACCAGCAATATTGACTATTGATCAAGCACTTGAGCAAGAGCAATTTGTGCGTCCCAGCCACTTTATGGAGCGCGGCGATGCGCAAGCTGAGTTAAAATCGGCACCGACGCGCATCTCAGGCCATATACATATGCTCGGCCAAGAGCATTTTTATCTTGAAGGACAGGTATCCTATGTCGTGCCTTGTGATGATGGCGGTCTGGAAGTTTATACCTCATCGCAGCATCCGAGTGAAGTGCAGCAACTGGTTGCCGAAGTGGTGGATCTGCCTTTTCACGCAGTCACAACAATCGTGCGTAGAATGGGTGGCGGCTTTGGTGGTAAAGAGACACAAGCTGCCGCTTGGGCGTGTCTGTGCGGTGTCGTTGCCAAACGCCATAATGTCCCAGTAAGCATGCGTTTAGATCGTCAGGATGACATGGTGGTCACTGGTAAACGCCATGAATTTGCCAATCGATATGATGTCGGTGTCAATGATGAAGGTCAAGTGCTAGGCGTCGATATGCAGCTATCAGGACTATGTGGTTATTCACCAGATTTGTCCGATGCCATTGTCGATCGGGCGATGTTCCACTGTGATAACGCTTACTATTATCCAGCGGCACAAGTAGCAGGTCATCGCTGTAAGACCCATACGGTATCGAACACCGCTTATCGAGGTTTTGGGGGCCCACAAGGTTTATTGACTGCCGAATATATGATGGATCATATCGCTTATACGCTGGGTAAAGATCCTTTGCAAGTGCGTTTAGCGAATCTATATAAAAACGGTCAAAGCACCCATTATGGTCAGCCGATTGAGCATTTTGATTTGGCTACTATTATGCAGACGCTAGCCGATGACAATGAGTATGATAAGCGCCGTCAGCAGATTACAGAAGCCAACCAAAAGGCTGAAGCCGAAGGCAGTGATAAGCGTTTGGGTCTGGCTCTAACCCCTGTGAAATTTGGGATTTCATTTACCGTGCAAACGCTGAATCAAGCGGGAGCCTTAGTGCTGATCTATACCGATGGTACGATTCAGGTCAATCACGGTGGTACCGAAATGGGGCAAGGGCTGTATATCAAAATCGTCCAAATCGTCGCCAATGAATTTGATGTCGATTCAGATACCGTCAAAGCAACTGCAACACGCACGGATAAAGTGCCGAACACGTCACCGACGGCTGCTTCATCGGGTACGGATATGAATGGTAAAGCGGCGCAAAATGCTTGTATCACTATCAAAAACCGTTTAATTGAGTTTGCCGCTGAGCACTTTGAAGTAGCTGCAGAAGATATTAGGTTTGAGAATAACCATGTCCACGTCGGCAATAAAGAAACATTCACCTTTGCTGAATTTGTGCTACTGGCTTATCAACATCGTATTAGCTTATCTTCTACTGGTTATTATAAAACGCCAAAGATATTTTATGACCGCTCAAAAGCGTGGGGTCGTCCATTCTTCTACTTTGCGCTAGGTGCCGCTTGTTCTGAGGTTGAAATTGACACCTTAACAGGAGAGTATAAAGTGCTGCGCTGCGATATCTTACACGATGTCGGCCAGTCGATTAACCCGGCTATTGATATCGGTCAGATTGAAGGTGCCTTTGTCCAAGGCATGGGCTGGCTCACCGCTGAAGAATTAATCTGGGATAAAAAAGGCAAATTGGCGTCTAATGCGGCGGCAAATTATAAAATTCCAACGGCCCATGATTTACCGAAGCAATGGAGCGTCAAACTGTTTGATCGCAAAAATGAAGAGCAGACCATTTATAACTCCAAGGCCGTTGGAGAGCCACCATTCATGCTAGCGGCCAGTGTCTGGTGTGCGATTAATAATGCGATTGCCAGCTTAGGTGATTATAAGAAAAACCCAGAGCTGAGCATGCCTGCTACGCCAGAAGCGGTACTAAAGGCAGTGATGCGACTGCAAGATCAATCATGGGAGATTGCTTCTCAATCAGAGGAGGACACTGTCGATAGCTTAACGCCAGCTGATGACGATTGCGGGATTGATGATGATCGCGTGCTGCCGCAGCAAGTCCCGCATGGTGAAGATGTCAATCCGCCAGAGGCTGATGGTCAATTGGTCGATGAGCAGCCTGAGGCGATAGAAAATCCCAATGTATCAACGGCTCGTGGACCTGCGCACAGTGAATAATTCAGCAGCGCGACAAGTATCATCGCCATCATCATCGCTGCCACCGACGCGCTGGTATGACGGACTGGCGCAGTATCAGCAGCGCGGTATTGCTCACGTTTTGGCGACGGTCGTTGCAGTGAATGGCTCAGCACCTCGGGCGCTACAATCTAAAATGATTGTGACGCTTGATGCTTGCTGTGACACCTTGGGTGGTGGCAGTTTGGAGCATGATGTGACGATAACTGCTAGGCAGTTGCTGAATGGTGAGCTAGATCCAAATGAATCCAGAGGCTTTAAGCCATTAAAAGAAGGTAAGTCTAAAAAAGCGCATGAAGTACGCCGCGATGCCGTCTATGCCAAGCATTATCCATTGGGTGCTACATTAGCCCAATGCTGCGGTGGCAGTGTGACCGTCATGTTTGAATGTTTTAATGTGACGCCGCCCATGTCGCTGTTAGTGTTTGGGGCAGGGCATGTCGCAGCTGCCTTGATGACCATACTCGCTGAGCTGCCTTGCCAAGTGGACTGGGTGGATAGCCGGCCTGAGATGTTTGAGCGTTATCTGACTGATGATTCTGCGGCGGTAGATGGGCAAGTTGCTTATCAATTACCGCCGCATATTCGCCCGCATATTGACGAAGATCCGGTTGATTTTGTCCAACCGTTTATTGCGAATAGCATGAAAGGTACCTCAGCAAGAAAAGGCACTCAACACTTTGTATTGGTTATGACCCATGATCATAGTCTTGATTTTGAGTTGGTACGTGCCACGCTGGATGCTTATATAAAAGTCGATTCAGAGATTGGTACAGAATTTGATACAGAATTTGATAATGCAATACCAAACTCTGATAATACTATCAGCATCGATGAAAATTCGTTACCGTCGACAGCGTACCTTGGCTGTATCAGCTCGGCAACCAAAGCCAAACGTTTTAGAGATCGATTGCTGCAACGTGGCTATAACGAACAAATCGTCGATAAACTAACTATGCCCATTGGTCTTGATGTTGGTGGTAAAGAGCCGATGGCGGTTGCAATCTCCATCGCCGCGCAAGTTTTGCAGCTTTATAATCATTTATAACTAGAATTAACCATCACTGATATAAACCCTAACCGATAGATTTCTAATTATTTATAAGTCTGTCCACCATTATAAATCACACTGTTATTAGCTTGGGTTAGCCATAATGATATATGGGCTGCACTCAGTAGCTTTGTGTTCGCACTATGGTGGGTCGACGATATTTATTAACTTTGACGCAAATACTTATTACTTATTGTGAGATTTTATTATGACCATACATATTTATCAGGCGCAATTGCTGCACTATTTGACCGAAGAAAATCTTGCTAACAGAATGCAGCGCGCCACTTCGGATGCGGCTGATTTAACAAATACTGAGCGCCCAGACCTTACGGTGGTAGATAAAAACGTCACCTTGTTACCTGTTATCGCAGGCGTGAAAGTTTACCCTGAATATATTGCCGATGCTGCGCTGGTGGTCGATGATGCAACGGGTTGTGTGGTAGATTACGGCAGTAAAAAAGCCATCATGGCAGAATATGCTAGTAGTAGTGCCCAAGAAGGCAAAGCGCCGGTAAAGATTCATGATTACCAAGATAAGCTTATCATGCCAGGCTTTATTGACACCCATGTACATTATCCGCAGATAGATATGATTGCAGCGTTTGGTGAGCAATTGCTTGATTGGCTCAATAACTATACTTTTGTCACCGAAGCTAACTTTGGTGATCCAAAAGTGGCGCACGATACTTCAAAGTTTTTTTTAAACCAGCTGCTTGCCAACGGTACCACCAGTGCCTTGGTATTTTCAACCAGCCATCCTGAATCGGTTGAAGCCTTTTTTACTGAAAGCGAACGTCTAAATACTCGTATGATTACTGGTAATGTATTGATGGATCACAATGCGCCTGAGCATTTGTGTGTGCCAACAGAGCAAGGTATCCGCGATACACAAAATATCATCGATAAATGGCACGAACGTGGCCGTCAGCATGTGGCGATTACGCCAAGATTTGCCATTACTTCGACGCCAAAACAATTGCAAATGACAGGTGAGCTCTATCGCAGCTATGATAGTGTGTATCTGCAAACGCATCTGGCTGAAAATCTCGATGAAGTGGCTTTTGTACGTGAGCTTTATCCCAACCATAAAGGCTATCTCGACGTTTATCACGATTTGGGGTTATTGGGTCGGCGCACGACTTTAGCACACGGTATCTACCTTGAAACAGCAGAGTATGAAGTGCTGCGTGATACTGGCACCCAAATAGCCCATTGCCCAACGTCCAATTTATTTTTAGGTAGTGGTTTGTTTGATTTGTCCAAAACGCTGAGCTATACCGGTGTCAGTATTGCCACTGATGTAGGTGCAGGGACCAGTCTGTCAATGTTAACGACTTTATCAGAAGCTTATAAAGTTCAGCAGTTACAAAGCAATCCGTTATCAGCACATCAAGGGTTGTACCAAATTACCTTAGGCAATGCCCAGTCGCTATTATTAGATGACAAAATTGGTAATTTTATGCCTAATAAAGAAGCGGATTTTGTGGTGATAGATATGGGTGGTACTGATTTAATGGAGCGCCGCATGACACAGACTAAGTCACTTGCCGAGCAGTTATTTGTGCTGATGATGCTCGGTGACGATAGGGTCATTGAAGAAACCATTATCGCTGGCGTAAGCCGTTATAAAAAAGCGACTGCTGTATAAGAGGTGTTGATTCATAGCTTAACTATGAATCAAACGGAGATTTTGAAAGCGCGCCGCGTTCATTTATTAGGATTTTTAAGTCTTAATACTATAAATGCGGAGCGCTTTTTCTAATTTAGTATCTATTACTCCTGAGAATCATCAAGCCATACCCAACCGTTTTCTAGCCATTCGCTTAAGTCGTCTGGGTCAATAGCAGTAACATCTTGACCTTGTAAACGCTCGCCATTTGCTAGACGTACTAGCGCCGCTATCGCTGAGTCATCAAGACCATCAAGTCGCTGACCATTGGCGTATAGCACGATGCCATCATCCGTCTGACTGTATAAAAGACGATTACTATAATCTGCTTGTAGCGTTGCGCCCTCAGTCAAAGCTTGCATCAGCTCATCGGTATCCAGCGTTTCTTCTGGCATCAGCGCATCATATTGACGTTTGCTGACCACTTCAGCGACTGCCTGACGAATAATATCGTCACCACGCTCAGACTGGAGCATGTGTAATAGCTGAGCTTTGATCGCCTCGATACTGTCAGCTTGTAATTCACCTGATGCTTGTAGCGCTTGAGGCAATAACATAGGAACAAATAAATCGCTATCGTTGGTAGCGATATCCGCCATATTGTCGATGACTTGCATCAAGTTCGGACGACGACAGCCAAAAGAGAAGGTTAGGCAGTCATCTTGGGCGACACCAAAATGTGACAACTTCGGTGGCACATAAAGAACATCACCCGCTTCTAATATCTCATCAAAGACAATCTCGCCCATATCATTGAAAAGCCGAATAGGCTCATCAGCGACAAACTCAGTATCTTTATCGCAAAAATTGCCCAGTTGCCAACGGCGCTGACCATAACCTTGCGCTAAAAAAACATCGTAATCGTCATAGTGCTTACCAACCGAGCCGCCTTTTGGTGCATAGGAAACCATAATATCGTCACGTTGCCACTGTGGTATAAAGTCAAAGGCTTGCCACAATTGCCCAAGCTCAGGTGACCATTGTTCTAAGTTCTGTACCAATACCGTCCATTGCTCAGGCAAGTTATCAAAATCTGTTTCAGTTAGTGGGCTTTTTTTAAGCTGCCATTGCGGTGTATCTGCTTGTTTAATGCTGGCTTGGGTAAGCAGACGCGCTGAGGCATCTTCTTCTAGCGCTAAACCAAGCATATCGTCTGGCTCAAACATATCAATTAACTGTGGTAAGCCTTGCTTAATAAGTAGCGGCTTTTTTTGCCAGTATTCTGTTAAAAACTGCTCTGGAGTAATGGAGTCGGGCAAACAAAGGGGTATAGTACTCATTAATAAATCCGTATCTTTATATGGGCATGAGATTAATAGTAAGGATAGCTTTATAGGAGGCGTTTATTAGTTTATTATTATCACCTATCTGATGACTATCGCTTAAATGATGATTATCATCCAATCACTTGTAGGATATTTATGAAAAAATTACAGTTTATCGTCATCATCGCTAGTGTGTTTATGCTACAGGCTTGTGTGCATAAAATCGTTACCGTACCTGCTAAAGTCGTTTATAAAACTACCAAAGGCGTGGTCAAAGGTACGGCTGCGGTTGGTAAAGCCATCATACCAGGCGATAGTGATGACGATGATGATAAAAAGGATAAAAAATAAAACCTTACTCGTTAACTATGAGTTTTTAAGATAAGTCATAGCATTTAAAGTAAGGTTGTTTTTTACTAAAGGCTAAGCAGTCAATTATAACTGCTTAGCCTTTTTCTAGGCTTTTAAGCTGCTAAAACCAACGCATTATTCATTAAATCTTAGCAATCCAGTCTTTAATCGTACGCGCTTGTTCAGCTGCATTACCCGTATAAGTTGCAGGTGTCATCTCGCGTAGGCGCGCTTTATCAGCATCGCTGACAGCAGACAATTCATCACTTTCAACGAATGTCAGCATGGCTTCGCGAGTCATGGCATTACCACGGGTCAAGGCTTTAAGCTTCTCGTATGGGTTTTCGACACGGTAGCGGCGCATCACGGTTTGAATCGGCTCAGCCAATACTTCTTGTGCATTATCTAAATCATCATTTAAACGCTGAGCATTTAACTCAAGCTTACCGACACCTTTTAAGCAAGCATCATAAGCAATCATACTTTGTGCCAGACCAACACCGATATTACGAAGAACAGTAGAGTCTGATAAATCACGCTGCATACGTGAAATCGGTAGCTTTTCGCCCAAATGCGCAAGCATGGCATTGGCCACACCTAAGTTACCTTCTGAGTTTTCAAAATCAATTGGGTTGACTTTATGCGGCATGGTAGAAGAGCCCACTTCACCATCTTTTAGGCGCTGTTTAAAATAGCCTAAGCTAATATATTGCCAAATATCACGGTTAAAATCGATTAAGATAGTATTGAAACGTTTGACCGCATCAAATAGCTCAGCGATATAGTCATGTGGCTCAATCTGCGTGGTGTAGGGATTAAAAGTTAGCGCTAAACGCTGGTTAATAAATTGCTCAGCATGGGTCTGCCAATCGACATCAGGATACGCTGAAAAATGAGCGTTATAGTTACCGACCGCGCCATTGATTTTACCCAATAGCTCTACTTGACCGATTTGCTTAATTTGGCGAGCTAGGCGATAAGCGACGTTTGCCATCTCTTTACCAAGGGTCGTCGGACTTGCCGTCTGACCATGTGTGCGTGACAGCATGGGTTGGTTGGCATGGGCAATTGCTAAATCAACGATGCTATCGGTTACTTGCTGCATTTTAGCAACGACAATTTCGCGGCTGTCTTTTAGCATCAGCGCATAAGATAAGTTGTTAATATCTTCACTGGTACAAGCAAAATGAATAAACTCTAGGCTATTCTCTAACTGCTGATTACCACGAAAGCGGTCTTTAATAAAGTACTCAACCGCTTTCACATCATGGTTGGTCGTCGCTTCAATATCTTTAATTGCTTGGGCATCATCTTCGCTAAAGCTATCAACGATACTGTTTAAAAAGCTATTAGTATCTTCATCAAACGCTGCCAATTCACCAATAGCATTGTTATCCGCCAAAGACTGCAACCAGCGAATCTCAACGGTGACGCGAGCTTTAATCAGACCAAATTCAGATAAATAAGGGCGTAAGCTGTCGGCTTTAGAGGCGTAACGACCATCAATCGGGGAGAGGGCGGTGAGGAGATTCATAGTAATACCTTAAATAATAAGAACGAAAAGACATTCAGAAGTGAAAGAAAATAAAAAATAGAACAGTTTTTAAAAATAGGTAATAGTACTAAAACCCACAAGGCGCATCAATAGACGCAATCACGCCGCCGCCTAAACAAACCTCGCCAATATAAAATACCGCTGATTGACCGGGAGTGACCGCACGCTGTGGTTCATCAAAAGCCACTCGTACCTCAGAGCCGTCTTCATTGCTAGCAAATACGGTACAAGCCTGATCAGGCTGGCGATAGCGAGATTTTTCCATACAGCGTAAGCCATCTGAGCTAAATATATCCGCAGGCGGCACACCATCGACCCAATCAAGCTTATAAGCTTGCAGCTCATTGCTCAGCATCATTGGATGTTCGTGACCTTGACCGACGATTAGACGGTTATTATCTAAGTCTTTTGCGAGTACAAACCATGGCTCTTCAGGGCGATCTTTGACACCGCCAATACCGATACCGCCGCGCTGACCTAAGGTGTAGTACATTAGACCATCGTGAGTACCGATAGTGAAGCCATCGTCAGTGACGATATCGCCTTTTTGCGCTGGCAAGTACTGCTGTAAGAAGTCCTTAAAGCGGCGCTCACCAATAAAGCAAATACCGGTTGAATCTTTTTTATTAGCGGTAATTAAGTCATGCTCTTCAGCAATTTGACGAACCACTGGTTTCTCAAGCTCACCGACTGGAAACAGAGTCTTGGCAAGTTTGTCGCCGCCAACAGCATGTAAGAAATAGCTTTGATCTTTATTGTTATCGAGGCCACGCAATAGCTGTGCCACTGTTTCGCCATTAGCATTTGAATAGTTAACACTGCGGCGGGTATAGTGACCAGTGGCGATATAATCAGCACCTAGCGTTAGCGCATAATCTAAAAATGCTTTAAACTTGATTTCTTTATTGCATAAAATATCTGGATTGGGCGTACGTCCCGCTTTGTATTCGGCTAAGAAATGCTCAAAGACCCGATCCCAATACTCCATCGCAAAGTTGGCCGTATGCAGGGTCATACCGATTTTATCGCAGACCGCTTGTGCATCCGCGAGGTCTTCCATCGCCGTACAGTATTCAGTGCCGTCGTCTTCTTCCCAATTCTTCATAAACAGACCTTCGACCTTGAAGCCTGCTTGTTGAAGTAAAACAGCAGACACAGAAGAGTCGACCCCACCTGACATACCGACAATCACATGCTTTGCGCTAGGATTATCAATATCGGCAAGGGTCAAAGGACGATGGGTGTCAAAAGAATCAGAAACTGGTATGCTTGAGGTGTTTGGCATGACTGACATAGAGCGGCTCAACTATTTATACTTTGTCCAAGATTTATGATGGCACTGAAGACTAATACAATGGCTAGAAATGCTGATTTTAGCAAATAGGCGACAGTGTTGATTTATTTTTGGATTGGGTATTATGATAAAATAAGCGTCCTATTATATCAGTTAATTGAAACTGGTGGCGAGCTATGGCATCTTACGGTGAGTAAAATCACTTTAAAAATTCAGATAATGGTTTTGAACTATTTCAATCGCCATTTATTTACTTGGAATAATAATGATAAAAATTGGTCAAGGTATCGATGTTCATGCGTTTCATAATACGGGTGAGCAGCAGCAATACGTGATATTGGCGGGCGTGCCTATCGAGCACAGCCACAGTCTGCTAGCGCACTCCGATGGCGATGTAGTATTACACGCGCTTGCTGATGCATTGCTTGGGGCGTTGGCGTTTGGTGATATTGGTCAGCACTTTCCTGATACCGATGCCGCACATGCTGGGCTCGATTCGCGAGTATTACTATGCTACGTCTATGGTAAGGTACAAGAAGCAGGGTATATGCTCGGTAATGCCGATATCACCGTCATGTGCGAGCGCCCAAAACTTGCACCACACAACCAAGCCATGCGCAATAATATTGCCAGTGACTTGCAAACCGATGTGAGTAACATTAGTGTAAAAGCCACTACCACTGAAAAACTGGGCTTTACTGGTCGGCAAGAGGGCATCATGGCCAATGCCGTGGTATTATTAGTGCCTAATGTGGTTGACGTTTAACCGCTATTGGCTGAATCAATATACAAACCATACTTGTAATATACAAGCTATTGCCCCATGTATCAGCCAAGCATTTCCCCAATTATTTTATAGTATAAACAACTATATTTTAACGAACCGCTATTTTCAATAGGAGCTTTTATGAGCGAGCAAACCCCAAACACTGCTGCAAACGATGTTGAACAGCTGATTCGCGATCAAATTAAAGACAATAAAGTGATTCTTTATATGAAAGGCACGCCGCAGTTCCCACAATGTGGTTTTTCTGCCAAATCAATTGAAGTCCTTACTCAAATTGGACGTCCTTTTGCCTTTGTTAATATCTTAGAAAATCCAGAAATTCGCGCCACTTTACCAAAGGTCGGTAACTGGCCAACGTTCCCACAGTTATGGATTGACGGTGAATTGATGGGCGGTTCAGACATCATTTTACAAATGTATCAATCAGGCGAGCTAAAGCCTTTGGTCGAAGCAAATAGCCCTGCCGCTTAATCTAAAAAGACTTATTTAAGCTTTTTTTTATTATTAAGCTAATGCGCTTTATCTATAAAAGCCCGAGTAAGACCGTTACTGGTCGCTCGGGCTTTTATTGTTTTTGTGAGTTTAGCCCCCATATATGGCTCAAGATTAAGTATTATCAAAATATTAATAATTAGAGAGTATTATGAATAATCAATCCATAGAGTCACAAGCCAATGAAGCGGAAATTGCCGAGCAAGCGGCTATCGAAAAACGTCGTGAGCGCTTAAAAGCTGAATCCACACGTATCATCGATATCGCTGGTAATGAGCCGAACTCTGCACTCAAATGTGTTCATCAACTTAGTGTGGTAGGCGGTGCAACGGAAGCGACTTATATTGCTATTGAGCAACGTATCATCGCAGATCAAGATGCTGCTGGTGCGTATCATTTGGCGCTATTGGCGCAGAATACGCCAGACTTGCCGATTGATGCGCGTCAACTGATCGAGCTGGTGGTTAATAAAGGCGACAATACGCAGCGTTTAGCACTACTAAAAAACTTGCCACTGCCGCCAGTGGATATGATTAAAGAGCAGATTTTAGCCAGTGATGATGGCGATGCAATTGGTCAGATGAATGCCTATTTGCAGATTAATCCAGAAGGCTACGGCAGCCATCATATGTTGGGAAGTGGACAGGCAGATCGTATTGTACCGCTGAGTCCCGGCAACTAAATACTATTTTAAGTTCGAACGATGTCTTATACGATATTTTTAACGATCATCTGAATAGTTTTTAGTATAACGTTTTTTAAATAGCAAAAGATTGTTATAATTATGCGTTATCTAACCAATGACTAACGGCTTATTTGAGTCGTTATTTCTTTTTAAAATCCGACTGACGTTTATTTGCCGTTTGCCATACTACTTCACCATAGCGTTATGGGTGACAATAGCATGTTGGTAAAAGCAGCGTTATGAGTCAAGTGAGGCATACATGCAATACCCAAAAAATTACGACGTGGTAGTGATCGGTGGCGGTCATGCCGGTACAGAAGCTGCTTTAGCAGCCGCACGTATGGGCGCGCAGACCTTGCTATTGACCCATAATATCGAGACACTTGGGCAGATGAGCTGTAATCCCGCAATTGGCGGTATCGGTAAGTCGCATCTGGTACGTGAGATTGATGCGCTTGGTGGGGCGATGGCATTAGCGACGGATAAAGCTGGTATTCAGTTCCGTGTGTTAAATAGCCGTAAAGGGGCGGCGGTACGAGCCACGCGTGCACAGGCAGATCGTATTTTGTACAAAGCTGCTATACGTCATACGCTAGAGAATCAGCCCAATCTGGATATATTTCAGCAAGCGGCTGATGATATTTTGGTAGAAAATGGCCGTGCGACTGCAGTGGTAACTTCGACTGGGATTATTTTTAATACTCAAACTGTGGTGCTGACCTCAGGGACATTCTTAGGCGGGGTCATTCATATTGGTCTTGAGAACTCAAAAGGTGGACGCGCAGGAGATCAGCCTTCTATCAGGCTTGCCGACCGTTTGCGTGAGCTAAAGCTACCCGTTGGACGTCTAAAAACAGGTACGCCGGCTCGTATCGATGCGCGCAGCGTTGATTTTAGCGCCATGACAGTACAGCCGGGTGACACGCCGCTACCAGTGATGAGCTATATGGGTAACGTGGGTATGCATCCAGAGCAAGTCAATTGCTATATCACCCATACCAATGCCCGTACTCACGACATTATTCGCGAAAACTTAGAACGCTCACCAATGTTTTCTGGCAAAATAGAAGGCGTTGGCCCGCGTTATTGTCCGTCTATTGAAGATAAAATCCACCGGTTTGCTGACAAAGACAGCCATCAGATATTTATCGAACCAGAAGGTTTAACCACGCATGAGCTATATCCAAATGGTATTTCGACCAGCTTGCCGTTCGATGTGCAGTTAGAGTTTATTCATAGTATGAAAGGGCTTGAAAATGCGCATATTACCCGTCCAGGCTATGCCATTGAGTACGATTACTTCGATCCACAAAATTTAAAACCAACGCTTGAAACCAAATCGATTGACCGCTTGTATTTTGCCGGTCAAATCAATGGGACGACTGGCTATGAAGAAGCGGGTGTGCAAGGTTTATTAGCGGGTAGCAATGCGGCATTGGTCACGCGTGAGAATAGTGAGTTTGAAACGTGGACGCCGCGCCGTGATGAGGCCTACCTTGGCGTGTTGGTTGATGACTTGATCACCCATGGTACTACTGAACCGTATCGCATGTTTACCAGTCGCGCAGAATATCGTTTGCTGTTGCGTGAAGACAATGCCGATCAACGCTTGACTGAAACGGGGCGTAAGCTCGGTTTGGTTGATGACGTGCGTTGGCAAGCCTATCAGGAAAAGATGGAAGCCATTGCCACAGAATCCTCGCGTCTCAAAGATATGTGGGCCACGCCTACTAATGCGCTAGGAGTGCAAGTGACTGAGCAAACAGGAGAGGTGTTGTCAAAAGAAGCGAATGCCTATGATTTGCTTAAGCGTCCGCAGATACATTTTAATGATATCGCTGCTATTACTGATTCACAAGTTGACGCGCAAGTGGGTGAGCAGATAGAAATCTCAGTCAAGTACGCAGGTTATATTGATCGCCAGCAAGAAGAAATTGATCAGATGAAGCGTCTAGAAAATACGGCACTGCCGCTGGATTTTGATTATAGTATCGTATCAGGACTATCGAACGAGATTGTACAAAAACTCACGCAAATACGTCCTGCGACATTAGCTCAAGCTGGGCGTGTAAGTGGTGTGACCCCAGCCGCCGTTCAATTATTAGCGATGACAGTCAAAAAACAGAAGAAGATAAAAGCGGCTCTACATTCTTAACCTAACTGTAACTTTCTAATTATGGCTGCTTAATTTATCTGTAGCTGAGGAAAGTCGAAAACAAAATAAAGTGCTAAAAAAGCCCGTAATAACAAGTGTTACGGGCTTTTTTATAGTCAATAGCACGGTATCGTTTTTAAAGTAAGCCGACTATACCCTATAATGAAACAGTCTTTCATTGTCCAAACTTACTGATTTTTTAACCAACTGCTAGCCATTGTTTTTTTACTTCTTTAACAATATAGCTTTGGATACACCGCTAACCTGAGCTTACTTATGATCGCTGCTATTATTTTTGCTATGACCATCGTATTGCCCAACCTTTTTTTGATGGGGTTGGGTTTTTTTATGCAACGGCGCGGTGAAGCGAGCCAAGCTTTTATCGATCAAGCCTCAAGTTTTGTTTTTAATTACTGTTTGCCCTGTTTGCTATTTTTTAGCGTGGTCGATAGCGACGTTGATTATGCTAAGCAAGTCACCCTGATCATGGCAGGTATTCTTGTGACCTTTATTTTATTTATTGGGTCAGAAATTTATGCCAAGTATTTCATTAGTAAACCTGCTGACCAAGGGGTATTCGTACAAGGTATCTTCCGTAGCAATATGGCCATTATTGGGCTAGCAACGGTTGCCAACGCTTATGGCGAGGCAGGCTTAAGTATTGGTGCTGTATACATGGGCGTGGTGACGATACTGTTTAATATCCTAGCGGTCATTACCCTCAGTCGTGTGTCCAAAAGTGCAGACGACACGTGGGTCAGTCGTAGCACAATGATTATTAAAAAGCTTTTTACCAACCCATTGATAATTGCCTTGGTGGCGGCTTTTGCTTATAAAGCGTTGCCGCTACCGCCTATTACTGGAGTTATCCACACTACTGGTGATTTATTAGCAGCAGTAGCATTACCGCTGGCACTAATTTGCGCTGGAGCGAGCATCGATTTAAAGTCGATGTTGCACCCGTCTGGGCTGTCTATGCAAGCCAGTATCGGACGTATTGTCATTGCTCCCATAGTAGCCATTGCCGTTGGATTGAGCTTTGGTTTATCAGGCGTGCATATGGGTGTGCTCTTTTTGATGGTTGCTTCGCCAGCTGCCGCAGCCAGTTATGTGATGGCAAAAGCGATGGGCGGCAATGATGTACTAGCGGCCAATATTTTAGCGTTTACGACAGTAGTGGGACTGTTTGGAATGGCGATTGGCGCGGCGATACTACGAGTGCTCGGATTCATGTGATCGTCAGTAGTATTATGGTTTGTGAGTAAATATACTGTCTGATACAGACAAGAAGGCCCTCTTCTCTGATAAGAAAAGAGGGCCTTTAGTATTGTTGTTTTTAATATTGGAGATGAACAAACCAATCAAGGTTTTATCGTGGTCGCTAATCTAGGTTGTCTCTATTGCGCTTTTCTTTTCGACGCTGCTTACGCTTTGGGCTGATACGGTAAGTAAGATAACCACCAACAACCAAAACCGCAATAAATGCCACGATGTATAAAAATATTGATGAGCCAATAAAGACAGAGGGTTCCATGACCTTAATCCCATTAGGGTTTATCAATAATTATGCAACCCTTATAGACTATTGTAAAGTAAATAAATTTAGCTCTGGTGTAAGTTCAAGTGAACGCAGGCGTGCTGCCTGATCGTAAACGTTGGCAGTGACGATTAGCTCATCTGGTTGATACTGGGCAAGAAACTCAGCAAGTTTTGGTTTGACAGTTTCTACAGAACCGATGAACGATACCGATAAGGCACTATCTACCATCATCTTCTCAGCGGGGCTCCAGATGTTATCCATATCATGGGTTGGCTTAGGCATTTGACCCGTTTCGCCGCGACGCAGACGTACAAAGCTTTGCTGAGCTGAGGTAAAGTGATAATTGGCAGTTGCGTCATCGTCAGCAAGCAGTAAGTTTGCGGCCAGCATGACATAAGGCTTATCTAGATAAGCTGACGGTTTGAACTGCTCACGATAGGTACTAATCGCTTGAGCGAGCATTTGCGGGGCAAAGTGCGAGGCAAATACATAAGGTAGGCCTAAGTGAGCGGCAAGCGTTGCCCCAAATAAAGACGAGCCTAATATCCAAATAGGAATGTTTGACTTGGCTCCAGGGAAGGCTTGTACAGGACTATTGTCAGTACCATCACCTAAAAAGTACATTAGCTCTTGTACGTCTTGCGGGAAACGCTCAGCATCTTTCATTTGCCGACGTAATGCCTGAAAGGTAGCGCCATCAGTACCAGGCGCACGGCCCAAACCTAAATCGACACGATCACCATATAACGCATGCAACGTACCAAATTGCTCAGCAATGACCAGCGGCGCATGATTGGGCAGCATCACACCGCCTGCACCGATACGTATGCGTTTGGTTTGACTACCGATGTGTGACAATAATACTGAAGTCGCTGCACTAGCGATACCTGGCATATTGTGGTGCTCGGCCATCCAATAGCGGTTCAAGCCAAATTTTTCTGCTTGCTGCGCTGTCTCAACCGTTTGGGCGATACCTTCAGCGATGGTTTTACCCTCAGGAACGGGTGCTAAGTCTAAAAAAGATAATGGGATTGTATTATTCATAGATCACCTGTTTTTTTATAATGCCGCATGGATATAGGCATTATTATTTTGTTATAAGTTTTTTAAAAAGTCGTATTGTTATAAAAGTATTAGCTTGCCTTTTTATGATTAAGTTGTTTATAAAGGTGCAAATACTGAATGCTTAACATCCTATATAATGGGGCGATTAATCCATATATAAAGGTCAATATTCATACCGATAACAAATATCATCCTTTATGCTGTTTTGACAGAACTTAAGAACTATTGGTATAGTAAGTACCATTTGATGGTGGGTTAGTACTATCAACTTCGGATAGTTTACTAAAGCTCATGTGTTTAAAAAAAATTCATATAAAAGGTATATAAATGAATATTTCAGCAAGAAATCAACTTAAAGGCATGATTAAAGAAATCTTAGATTAACACACCAAGTGCAACGCTAATTAATATTATAGAACGCCTGCATAGGCGTTTTAAACCCTAAGCGTTTTCTTGGTCTGTTGTTTAGTTTATTCTCAATGTCCTGTATCTCATTATCAGAGACTTGTCTAAAGTCACAACCCTTAGGCAAGAACTCTCTGATCAAGCCATTGGTATTCTCGTTGGTTCCTCGCTGCCATGACGCATAAGCATCGGCAAAGAAGAAAGCGCTAAAGAGCTTTTGTTTCACCTTCTTATGCTGAGCAAACTCTTTACCATTGTCAGAGGTAATGGTCTT
>NZ_RRYX01000055.1:0-19458 GCF_014861375.1 Psychrobacter sp. FME5
TCGCTCTCGCTTGCGCTTATATCTGGCTGAAATTATGAATGTTCAACACGCCCTAGTTAAAATACTTTAAAAACGCTACGGTACTGCTTCAAATTTCTTAGTTATTTTTTGATTGAAAGTTTATAACTTTGCCAAATTTTACCGTTTATAGGCTAATTGTTAAGTTTTATCGCTATTTTCTTAATTCTACTTGAATAATACAATGAGTAACTACATATTACCCCTGTAAGAAAGAATGTTTTGTCATGAAACTTCCCATTATTATAGCTTCCGGTTATGGCACTAAACGATGATAACTGCTCAAAACCTCATTATTCTTTATGAGTAATATGTTTAGCAACGCGGTATATAGCATTATATATAACAGCATTCAGCGATTGTAGTGTCGCAATAATGGTTTAGTAGCATCTGATGGATAGTATTTTGAGATATAACTCATGGGCTATCAAGTACGACGTTTTACTGAATTTTATTGCTGAACAATTGATATCATTAACCACTACTCTACTTTTACCCTTTACAGAGTGAGTCGTTGTTGATATTAGCGTAGTGAAAGTTGAACGACTATATTAGTATCGATATCTGTTAATACTAAATAGTAATGATGTTGCCCAACTGATCTATGGCTTTGTTTCATTAACTTATTCATGACCTTACCTATGTTTAATGCATAGTTGTTTTTGCAATAGCTCTATCTATCGTCGATGAAGGAATCATCTGATTTATATCCTTCGTATTATTGTGCGTCCAGAATTTGGTCAAAACACTTTAAATGAGACTTTTAAGAAATTTACATTGATACTCTTAAGTATTAAGTAAATACGCCGATAGATAGCCAATTGTAAAACTTACCACTAACGCTTATAAGCGTATGTTGGTGGCAGTATGATTAAACAAGATAATGCTGCACTTATTATTTAAAAGCGTAGTGTTATCTAAAATGTTACTCGTTGAGTGCTGTTTGATTATCAGCGCACTCACAGACATTTTACGGTAAGCAGGATGGCTAAAATCAGGAGACATCCATGCAGCGTATTACTTATCGTGTGAAAGTATCTGCGCAAGGGGCCAGACGTCGTATTTCTTATTTATTACGTCCATCTAAACGCCTACCAAACACTAAAAGTAACATCGTTTCATCCGTTACCCCCAATCCATCGGCTCGCTTTGCCAAAACCAAAAAGTTGGCACAAGTCTCTAGTATAGCCCTACTCTCATTACCTGCTGAGAGTTTGACGACCATGAGTGCGCAGGTGCCAGCCTATGATAATGTCATGCTGGAAAACACCTTGACCATCGCCGCTGTCCCAGGCGACAGCACTTATTTTGCGACTGATGGCTTCCAACATGGCTTCGGCTTTGATTTGGTACGTAGTTATGCCGACGAGTTGGGTGTCGATATCGACCTAAAAGCTTATGCGAATGAAGAAGCGGCGCTCAAAGCCTTAAGAGCAGGTAAAGCGGATATGGCGTTAACGACTGCCAGTACGCAGCTAAAGAGTAAGCTCAATCTATCATCTGTTAATGTTAGTTGTGGTTACGATGCCAGTTTGACCAAAAATGGCCTGCACCCAAAAGTTAGCTGGTCGTTCAACTCGCCCAATGATCCATTATCCCAAAAAGCCAGTTATTTTTTATGTGATAGCATCAAGCTCGAAAACACTCAAAAGCTTGCGGCTTTTTACAACCAAAGCTTATTAAAAGACGCTTACAGTCAGGACCACTTTCAAAAAACACTAACAGAAAAGCTGCCTGACTATCAATCGTCTTTTGAAGAGCAAGCGCGTAATTATAATCATGATTGGGAATTATTGGTGGCAATGGGTTATCAAGAATCCCATCTTGACGCCAATGCCGTCTCACCGACTGGTGTACGCGGACTAATGATGCTGACCAACAATACCGCTAAAGCGATGGGCGTCTCAAATCGCGTTGACCCGTATCAAAGTATCGGCGGCGGTGCGCGCTACCTAGAGCAAATGAAAGCGGATTTTTCTGATGTACCAAAGACTGATCGTATCTGGTTTGCGCTTGCGGGCTATAATATGGGGCCAAACGCGATAAAAGGGATTCAGCGCACATTACGAAATCGAGGTATTAATGATAAAAGCTGGGCCAACGTCTATGCCTATTTAGATAATAATAGAGCGTCTAATAGCCGTTATGGGCAAGCGATGCATTATGTTAGTAATATCAGAAGTTATCTTGAAACGATAAAAACTCAGACTGTCTAAGCAATACGTATTATTTAGATGTTTTAAACTAAAAAAGCTGCTCTACTATTAATAATAGTAGAGCAGCTTTTTTTGGTTAGAATTTTTTGAATGTACGGTTTGTCAAAAAATGATAGCGTATTTAAACAGTACTAAATCAACCATTATTAATTGCTAAGCGTCCGTTAGCGATTGGGCACGGTCAAACGCTGACCGCGCTGTAGCATGGTGTTTGCGGCAATATTATTCATCTCAGCCAACTCTTGCGTTGATACACCATACTTACGGGCTAAACCAATCAGACTATCACCCGACCCAACGGTATAGCTCACCGTTGGGTCGGGTACGTTGATAGTCTGCCCACGCTGCAACTGTGCATTGGTCGCCAAATCATTGGTCGCCGCCAAATCTGCTACTGAAACACCGAATTGACGTGCTAAGGCAATCAAACCATCGCCTGACTTAACTTTATAACGCTCAGTATTGCCCAGCTTTTTGCCGCTACTGCTCGCGGTAGTCGTATTGCTACTAGCCGCCGTAGTACTACTGCTTTGATTAGTATTACTAGCAGCAACCGCAACGCTACCACTGGCGGGAATAGTGATGGTGCGACCCAGTATCAGATTAGAATTGGTTTTTAGATTGTTTGCAGCTGCCAAGTCACTTAGACCAATATTATAACGTCTAGCCACAGCCGTTAAAGTATCCCCTGATTTTACTTTATAGCTGACTGTTTTATTGTTTAACTGGCGGTCTACCAACTCTTTAGACGCCGGTACTTTGATAGTTTGCCCACGTTGCAAACGAGCTTTAGCATTAAAATTGCTATTCACTGCAGCCAGCTCTGTTGGGCTAACACCCACACTACTAGCAATACCAATTAAGGTATCACCCGATTTAACTTTATAACTGGTCGTCGGTACTGAGCTTGAAGTACTGGTATTGCTTGCAGTGTTAGTGCTACTAGGCGCAGTGCTCGTAGAAGTAAAGTCGACATTGGCGGGTACTTTTAGCACCTGTCCAACGTACAACGAGTCTCTCGTACTGATACCATTAAGATTGGCTAACGTATTGGTGGGTATATTGAACTGACGCGCAAGGGCAATCAAGCCATCGCCTGCTTTTACTCTATAGTTTTTGGTGGCTGCACTCGATTTTTTTGGTTTGGTCGATGGCGCAGCAGGTGTCGACGCTGGCGCAGTCACTTTACCGGGTATCAACCATAGCTTTTGACCTCTAAGTAGGTCTGCACGGCTACTTAGATTATTATAAGTGGCTAGCTGGGTGACGGATAAACCAAAGCGATTCGCTGTCCCAATTAGCGTATCGCCACTTTTTACCACGTAGCTCTCTGGTTGGCTTGCCGCTGTATTACTCGCCGTACTCAATGGTTCGATGGTTTTTGCATCGTATAAGTACAAGGTACTGCCAGATAACAGCTTGGCACTGGCATCTATTTGGTTCCATTCTGCGATATCACGCCAGCTCACATCTGCACGACTGGCGATATTAGATAAAGTATCACCACGCTTTACCGTATAGGTTGTACGCGTGCCTTGTGGCTTCGGCTTACTGACTGGTGTTTTCGCAAAACTCAGCTTCTTCTCTTCACCACTGGCTTCCAAAATAGACTGCTGGGTTTGGACTGCTGATAGATTAATATTGCCATCCGCATTGACCACGTTGGTTTCAGGAGTGCTGATACGAATTTGATTGGCAATAAAATCGCGCTCTTCTTTACTTAGCGGTGGTTCTTGGACAATCGTATTGTTTTGTGTGATCGTAGCAGAAGTGGTCGGTAAACTATTACTGCTCTTTAGCTCATCATTGATTTTTTTCGTTTCAGCTGAGGTTAATGGTGGTTCCGTACGAGCTGACGTATTACTACTAGAAGCAGAGCTGCTCGATGATGATGAAGGAGAAATATAACTGGTTTTTTGCTGAGGGACACTAGCACTAGCAGCATATTCAGCCAGCTCACCACCAGTAGATGGCAGCGAAGAGCTCGTATATGGCTTACTATTATAACTTGGCGTGCTTGTGCTGCTTGGTGTACTCGTGCTACTCGATGCAAGCACGTTACCCATACCATTGCCCTTCAAGGCGCTTAGTTTAGAATCGGTATTCAGGCTCACATCATTAGGGATGATAATACGCTGTGGACCTGAAGAATCGACACGACCAGAGGTGAGCGCCGTATTCAATCTTTCTAGCTCATCATAAGTGACACCAGTGAGCTGTGCGACCTCAGATATGCTCACGCCATAATTCACTGGCACACTACGGAAATGCTGACGGTTAGCAATCGCTGGTAAATACACACCATACTGTTCAGGCTTGGCGACTATTTCGGCCACCGCCAAAAAGCGCGGTACGTAGTTCATGGTTTCAGTGGGCAATCTAAGTGACCAATAATCTGTTGGTAATCCACGAGCGGCATTGGCATCAATGGCTTTTTGTACACGGCCAGGGCCAGCATTATAAGCCGCTAATGCCAACTCCCAACTGCCGAACTGATTGTGCAGCGCGGTCAAAAAATCATAAGCAGCGCGTGTTGATTCAATGACATCACGGCGACCATCATACGTACTGCTTTGATTTAGACCATAAATTCGGCCAGTACTTGGAATAAACTGCCACAAGCCTGCCGCAGCGGCACTACTGGTCCCACTGGGATCGTAAGAACTCTCAATCACTGGTAATAAAGCAAGCTCCGTTGGAATATTGCGGCGCTCAGCCTCTCGTACCGTGTGGTAAATATAGCGACTGGCACGCGCAGTCAAACGGTTGAGATAGTCTTGTCGACTGGTAAACCAGCTTTTTTGGCCTTCGATACGCTGATTATACATCGGCTGACCGCCATTCATGCGATAACCTGCACGTAAGCGATTCCACAAATCACCATATTGCTGGATGACAAGCTTATTACCTTCGACCATTGTCATGTCAGTGGCTTCTAACAAATCTGCCAGTTCATCCAAGCTATCCGCATCCAAATATGCGGTTGAATAATCAGCGCTGCTGGTTGAGGTAGTGGCTTTGTTAGCAGAACTAGCAGGACGTTTGGTAATGACAGATGAGCTATTGGTCGCACCCTTGTTTTTTACCGTTGACGTATTGCTACAAGCACTGATAAGTAAAGTTGATACCGCAAGCGTCAATGGCAACGCAATAAATGAGCGAGAGTTTGATAGCACAGTAGACATGGTATGGGAGTTTTCCTAACGACAAGAAGTGATGAAATAAAGTTGCTTGATAGTATAGTATGCTATGTAACGTAAAAACCAGCCTAATAGAAAAAGATAATCATCTAAGAATATTTCTCATAAGCTGGATTCGTATTTAAATGACGAAGACTGACACTCAATAAAACCATGATGCCTATTAATATCAAAACTTAATAGTCAAAGATTTTAACGCCATCAAGCACGGACTAGGGCGTGTCAATGACTAATTAATCGCTACTTGTGATACCGCACGTAGTAGCACCGCATTACCCGTTGATAGTGTCAATGTTACTCTAGATGTGGTAACAAACGAGACTTCTTGACCGTCTTTTACCCAGCTCTCATTGGTGGTCACATTGGCTTTGGCCTGTGCGCCTGTAATGACGACATCATCTACAGAAATATTGTAACGATAGTTAGAGGTATTACTCCAGCTATCCTGAAGTAATCTAAGGTAGGCGTCTTTATCTAAACTGGTAGACTTGCCCTTTCTAGACAATGAAATCAATGCGTCATCGGACACCAAGCGTGATACTTGGTTGATACTTTGGCTATTCGCTGATGACTTCATTGCTGCTGCATAGTTTTGCACCAAAGCTTCGGTCATGGTTGCTGCTTGCGCGCTGATACTTACAGTACTTGCCACTGCGATAACTGCAGTGACGCTGGCGCTTCTCACCAATAGAGCCAACAGCCCTTTTTCCCATAATGCTTTCATGATAATCCTTAGCGATACTTTTTCGTGGTGGTCATATCTGATTATGATATGTGGTTGTCATATATTGACAGCTGATTTTTTTATGCCATTCAATGAGACAAGCTATATTTTCTTTTAAGTGCCTTAATTTTAAGTGCCCTAGTTGTAAGTGCCCTAATTGAATGCTCAACATGCCCTAACATTTTTTATATTTTTCTTTGTGCTCTTGATGGTTAGAGCTTTGTTTAAATACTTTGTCAAGAATGATGGCATACTTGTATCATAAAGTGAGCCTATCATTCAATTCTCACAGCTATGTGACACCCTGTGTAATTATTGCGAATGCTAAAACGCTAGGATGTGTTGAACATCAACCAAGCCCTAAGCTTCTGTATTACAATTTAGCATCATTACTATTATCTTCATGATGCTCATCATCACTGAGTTTCATACCCAAACGCTCTACCCGTCTGTCCATCATTTGTCGTGCCAATGCTTGCATATCTTCCACGCGGTCAATTTCATCCACAATTTCAAGACCTAATAAAGTTTCAAACACATCTTCTAAAGTAACCAGTCCTTTGACTTCGCCATACTCACCCACAGTAATAGCAATATGAATACGGTTTTTTAGCATAAATTCTAGCAAATCAAAGAGTTTCATCTTTGAAAATACAAAGGTAATCTCTCGTTTGAACTGCGTTAATGGTTTATGCACCGCGTGATTAACTTTTGCCAATAGCATATCGGTTTTTAATACAAAACCAGTAATATTATCCAAGTCACCATCATAAATCGGCAATCGTGAAAACGTCAGTTTTGGGCGGTCAACCAACAACTCAGCAACGGTTTTATTTTCTTCAAACGATAGCATCACTGAACGCGGGGTCATGATATCTTCGACTTTGATGGCACCAAACGCCAACAAGTTACGAATGATGCGCGACTCTAATGGGTCGATTTGTCCTGACTCTTCACCGATACTAGCAAGCGCGGCAAACTCACGACGGCTAAATGTCTGGGGCTCTTTGCCACGCACAAGCAGTTTGGTCAGTCGCTCTGAGAACCAAATGAGCGGGTAAAGCAATAGGATAATACCTCGAACAAAGTGAGCCACGACGCCGCTCAATTGGCGCCAATACAAAGTACCCAGTGTCTTTGGAATGATTTCAGATAAAAACAGAATCGCCAAGGTCATAATCGCAGAAAACAACCCAAACCAAGCACTGCCAAACACAATCGTGGCCTGAGCACCAGCACCAATAGATCCTAGCGTATGCGCCACGGTATTTAAGGTCAAAATAGCCGCCAACGATTGATCGATATTATCAACCTTTAGCTTTCTTAGCATATTTGCTTTTTTGGGATTGCTCTCTTGCACATCAGCGATATAAGACGGCGTCATACTGAGTAGTGAAGACTCTGCTAAGGAGCAGACAAACGAGATACCAATGGCCACAACCACAAAAAATATGAGCAGTAGGACACTGGCCGCTGTTGGCCCTGCTAAAGTATCAGCAGCAAAGGCCGGATAAGGCAGTAGCATCATGGCTATCGCAATGAACGTCGATAGCCTCGAGACTGATTTAGTACGATTCAACCGCCTCAGATAGCGTGTCGTCGGAGGAGGTTTGGCCGACGCTTCTTTAGGAGCGCGCGGCCGGCATAAACGAGGTACAAACATAAAAGTGATGAACAAGTTAGGTAACCTAAACAGAGAAGAGAAAAAACAATAGTAGCTCGATTAGCAAGCGGCTAAAGCGGCAATAAATAATGGATAAAAACCAATTTAGTTATTCATATTAGGCGTTATTATACCTCAATAAATAGCATGCTAAATACAGGTTGTTATTGCCATTTGATAGTAGCATTGATGGTGCTATTTCACAATAATTCACTATTTTTAAGTTTTAATTTTTTGATATCCTTCTATATTCGTAGTGCATTAACATCGCTAATTTGCGGCGACAAAAATTATATTACAATAATTATGAGTGGCTTGTGGGCTGTTAGCTTAAGAAAAACATACCCAGCCTATGATTAACAGTTACCAAGTCTGGGAATTTTTGTTACTATGCGTTTAATTTTATTATTATCCATGACTTATTGAGAGAAATTATGTTCTTATTTATCCAAGCTGCTCATGCTGCACCAGAAGCTGCCGGCGCTGCATCATTATTCGGTCAAATCCTACTGCCTGTTGCCTTTTTTGCGATTTTTTACTTCTTGGTGATTCGCCCACAATCTAAACGCACCAAAGAACATCGTGCTATGGTCAATGCATTGACTGTTGGTAGTGAGATCATCTTTGCTGGTGGTTTGATGGGTCGTATCAAAGGTCTAGAAGGTGATTATGCGATTGTTAGCCTAAATAACAACACGGATGTAAAAGTACAGCGTGCTTCTGTTATCTCAGTACTGCCTGCTGGCACTATCGAAAGCGTTTAATGACTCGTTAGAAGATTAATAGCATTTTATTGATGGTTATTAATCTTTATATCATTAATAAATATAGTGATTAAAAATGACCGTCTATTATTTACGGTCATTTTTCCCTATAAAATAGTGATGCAAAGCAGCCTCATAGATGACAATAGTCTATGTTTATTGGTTTAACTATACGGTTCTTATGAGTCTTATCAGTGATATTTTTGATGACTATATAAGGGTGTGTCTGTATTATTTGATTTACTATTTTACGCTTTACTATCATCGCGGATGATCGCAATGGTGCATGATGACGATGCCAAATACGGCGCTCTACCATTGCTATCGCTAACTTCCCATCTGCTAACTTGTGGCCTACGTCGCCAGTCGTTTATCAACCTAAAGAAGTGATTATGCAATATCCCGCTTGGAAATACTTAATTATTACCGTCGTGCTAATCATTGCCGGTCTATATGCTGCCCCTAACCTCTACCCTGACGAACCTGCGGTGCAGATTACTAGTGCCGCTGCAGGCACGCAATTGTCCGAAGGCATCTTGACCCAGTCTCAAAGCTTGCTAGAAGAGGCTGGACTGAATAACCATGATGGTACATTTGAGGGTAACAGTGCGCTGGTACGTCTTAATAACCCAGTCGACCAGCTAAAAGCCCGAGAAGTGCTGCGTCAAAATCTGGGCGAAGATTATGTGGTTGCGCTTAACCTAGCACAGACGACACCACAGTGGCTACGTGATATCGGCGCAAAACCGATGAAACTGGGTCTCGATTTACGCGGTGGTGTCCGTTTTGTACTAGAAGTCGATATGGACAAGGCGCTTGAACAGCGTTTGACCAGTGCCAGTCGCGACATGCGTCGTGAGCTACGTGCTGAGAAAGTGGCGATCAAAGGTATTAAAACTGAAGATCGAAGCGTATTGCTGCATTTCGCTGATACAGACGCTCGTAATCGTGCACAAAATATTTTGCAAGGCTCAATGGGCACCACCTTTAGCGTGCAGTCTTCTATTGATGAGCGAGGTCCTGCACTAATCTTAGCTTATAACGATGCGACTTTAGACGAAATCAATAGCTATGCGGTCAATCAAAACCTGACTACTTTGCGTAACCGTATTGCTGAGCTTGGCGTTACCGAAGCTTTGGTGCAATCACAAGGTGCCAGCCGTATCGTCGTAGAACTGCCTGGGGTACAAGATACCGCTGAGGCCAAACGTGTCTTAGGACGTACAGCAAACCTTGAGTTCCGCATGGTCGCTGAAGACAGCGAAAACTATATGGGCGGCATCCCTCCAGCGGGTACTGAAGCTTTCCCATTTGAGACACTTGATGGTCCACCTGTACTACTAAACCGCCAAGCGATTGTCACTGGTGATAAAGTCACTAATGCACAAACTGGCATTGATGAAAGCGGCTCTCCTGAAGTCAGTATTACGCTAGATAGTGCTGGTGGTAAGCTGATGCAAAATGCCACCCGTACAGCGGTTGGCAAACAGATGGCTGTATTGTTCATCGAAAATAAACAAAGAATTACTTACGAAGAAAACTCAGAAACTGGCGAGACTGAAGAAATACGAACGCCTTATGCTGAAACCAAAGTCATCAACCGCGCTAACATTCAAGCGGTATTGGGTTCGTCTTTCCGTATTACTGGCCTAGATAGTAGTGCTGAAGCAGCCGAGCTTGCGCTATTACTACGCTCGGGTGCGCTTGCCGCCCCGATGTACTTTGTAGAAGAACGCACCATTGGCCCATCATTGGGTCAAGACAATATTGAGAAAGGCCTATTCTCGACTCAAGTCGGTTACTTATTAGTCTTTGCGTTTATGATTATCTTCTATCGTCTGTTTGGTGTCATCGCTAACGTGGCGCTAGCAGTGAACGTGATTATTATCATTGCTATTATGTCAATTTTAGGCTCATCGCTTACTTTACCTGGTATTGCTGGTATCGTCCTGACCATCGGTATGGCCGTCGATGCCAACGTGCTGATCTTTGAGCGAATACGTGAGGAGCTGGCAAACGGGGTACGGCCAAAATCTGCCATCGTGGCAGGTTTCGACCGAGCCTTTAGTAGTATTTTCGATGCCAACATCACCACGCTATTGGTCGCATTTATTCTATTTGCGATTGGTACTGGTCCGATTAAAGGCTTTGCGGTTACGCTAGCTATTGGTATTGTTAGCTCGCTATTTACCGCAATTTTGGTCACACGTGCGCTGGTACAAATTGCTTATGGTAAGCGTAAATCTATCAAACGTCTGAGCATCGGTTAGGAGAACATTATGGCGATCGATAAGAATAATCCTCTAGAACAGCAGAACACTCCAGATCGAAATGGTTCAGGTGGCTCAAACAGTGATGCAAATAACGCAAACACGCGCCGCCGTAAAAAACCACGCCGCGATGGCAAAGGCAGTAACACCCAAACCAATAACCCTACCACAGCTAAATCCAGTAGAAGTAAATCTCGCCGTGGTGGTAAAGGCAGCGGGAAAGCGGCTGATCAAAAGCATCAAGCTCTGGCCACTCAAAACCCTAACACGGCTACTGACCCGAACCTAGAAACAGGTGATGCCGCTGATGATGCCGCAGCAATGGCCGAAGGTGGTATCAAAGCCATTGGTAACCAGCGTATTATTCCGTTTATGAAGATAGAAAAGCCAATGGCGATTTTATCTATATTATTGGTCATTGGTAGTATCATTGCTATCGCCGTAAATGGTTTGAACTTTGGGCTTGATTTCACAGGCGGTGTTTCTGCAGATGTGCGTTATGAACAACCTGTTGAGCAAAACGAAGTCGTGCTAGCACTTGCTGACAATGGCTTTGATGACGCCGTGGTACAGTATCTAGGTACCCGAGAAGAACTGCTCGTACGCTTGCCCCCTCAATCTGATAACGTTGATGGGCTAAGTAACAGTCTCAGTGACGCATTAGCATTGCCTAATAATACTGCTGATATCAGCAACGTTAATATCATTGGTAGCCAAGTTGGTAACGAAGTTTATTTAAACTCCGTCATGGCGTTGGCCTTAGCGCTAGCCTGTATGCTTGGTTATGTAGCATTGCGCTTTCAGTTCAAGCTAGCACTTGGCGCGGTACTGTCGTTATTTCATGATGCGGTTGTGACCATTGGTGTCTTTGCTTTATTTGGCTTTCCATTTGATTTGACGGTATTGGCCGCGGTATTGGCTTTGATTGGTTATTCACTGAACGATACTATTGTTGTTTATGACCGTATCCGTGAAAACTTCCGCCGCGTCCGTGGCATTACGCCGCGCCAGACCATTGACTTATCCTTAACCGAGACGCTACGCCGTACGATCATGACCATCTCGACTGTTTTATTGGTCGTGCTGGCGATGATGTTCTTAGGTGGTGATGGGCTATACTGGTTCTCAGTCGCACTCTTTATCGGTCTATTAGCGGGTACTTACTCATCAACGTATATTGCCAGCTCGATTCCATTACGTATGGGTCTATCACGTGATGATTTTATTGTAAAAGTAAAACCAGAGTTTGAAGAAGAAATCGTTACTTTTAATGATCCAAAAATGTTTGAACAAGACAATGTTTAGGTGGTATTTAGACGTTGTTTAAATGATGCTTAGATCAAAAAAACGCTGAATTAAGACCACGTTTAACCAGTCTTATTTATGCTGATTTTAGCTTATAATGAGCTAGGATAGTGTTCGAACAAACGTAAATAAAAGCACCTGACTCATGAATAGTGAGTCTAGGTGCTTTTGTCTTTGTAGCTGTTTGAGGATCCGCCCTAGCCTTAAACATCAAACATGCTACGCTGATGTCGTAGTATTAAACAACAAACTGCCCCCACCTTGTTCTTTAAATATAAACGAGCCAAAAATGACTGTTGCCACACCACCATCCAATGCGATGCCACCGATTGATACTCGTTATACGCGTATCATCGCTATAGCTTTGCCAGTGTTATTGGCCAATCTTGCCATGCCGCTACAAAGTGTTATCGATACGGCGATTGTGGGGAACATGAATGATACTGCCAAACTGGCAGGTATGGGCTTGGCAATACAGTTACTGTCTTTACTGCTCGTCAGTTTTAACTTTTTACAGTATGCTTCATCTGGACTGTCGGCTCAAGCGCTTGGACAACTGGCCAATCACGCTGATGACTCTGCCAGTAATACAACAAAACCATCAAATCCACTGCCATCACCCCTACTGTCTATTTTGCAGCGCGCCTTATTACTGGCATTTGGTATTGGTGCTATTTTACTATTAGCAAAACCTTGGTTGATTGACTTCGGTTTGCAAGCCTTGTCAGCCAACCCCAATAGTGGGCAAGCGGCAAAAACTTACTTGGATGTGCGCTTTTGGGGGGTCATCGCTGAACTGATGAACTTTGCCTTCATTGGCTGGTTTGCCGGCCAAGGCAAAACACGCTACATGCTTTATCAGCAAGGTTTTATCGCCATACTCAATATCATACTCACCTTATTTTTTGTTTTCGGTCTAAATATGGGCTTAGTAGGCGTAGCGTTGGGCACTGCTATTGCTTTTTGGTTAGGTGTTTTATTGGCATTATGGCTAAGTCGTCGACATCTACAAATATCTTGGGCAGCATTATTTCAGGCCGATCGACAGCATTTCACCAAAAATAAAATGCTTAGGCTATTTTCACTGAATAAAGATATTTTTATTCGTACGCTTATCTTAACGCTGAGCTTTGCTTGGATTACTCGCCTTTCTGCCCAAAGCGGCGACGTCATACTGGCCGCCAATGCTATTTTATTACAAGTATTAAGTATCTCAGCCTTTGCCCTTGATGGCGTTGCAGTATCTGCTGAGACTTTAAGCGGTCAAGCCGCAGGGCGACGCGATTGGGTACGCTTTCGTATTATCGTAAAACGTACGGGCGTGGTCAGTTATGGGCTGGCGTTAATGCTAAGTGCGATATGGTGGCTTGGGATGCCAACTTATTTACAATTTATGACCAATATTGACTCCGTCTTTACTCTCGCTTATGACTATCATTTGTATGCAGTATTGCTACCACTCGTTGGTGTTGGCGCGTATTGGCTGGACGGTATATTTTTTGGCTTAACAGCGGGCAGTGTGATTCGTAATGCGGCCCTGATACTAGCGGTCATATTTTTCCCATTGAGCTGGATGCTTTACCAGCAATGGGATATGACGGGAATATGGCTCAGCGTATGGTGTTTATTATTATTAAGACTCATTATCCTAGGCGGTTTTTTATATCATGCTCATCAAACAGGCAGTTATGAAAAGCTACAGCCTGAACATTAATACTGTTTAATCTCACAAGCTTTAAAATAAGAAAGTAAATAATCAACGAATAATGTTAGCAAGAAAAATTAGGATGTCATGTGACTACTCGTTCGAATGAATTAAATCACCAGCCCGATATGAGCTACCATTGGATGGAAGGTTTTAAAAAAAGCCTACCAGTCGCCATGGGATATTTGCCTGCGGGTATTGCTTTTGGTGTGCTAGCACAAGTGGCTGGTATTCCGGTATGGGCCACGATTATGCTTAGTATTGTGCTATATGCTGGTGCAGCTCAATACGCTTGTTTGCCGATGCTGAGTGCTGGTTTACCAGTTGGTAATATAGCCACTAATATTGCTGCCATTAATTTGCGCCATGTGTTTTATGGCATGCCATTGTTACAATACCTGCCAAAACAAAAGCTGGCCAAAACTTATTGTCTCTTCGCGCTGACTGATGAGACGTTTTCCGTCATGACCAGCCTACCTAACGAGTCACGCCAAGCACTGATACTGCCTATTAGTCTATTTAATCAAAGCTGGTGGGTATTAGCGAGTGCGATTGGCGTCTTTATCGGCAGCGCGCTCAGTGATTTGGTACCGCACTTAGATTTTGCCTTGGTTTGTCTGTTTGCTATTTTGGCTTATGAGCAATTTCAAAGCATCAAGCGTTATTTCCCGATTGGCATTGCGGTAATTTCTTTAATTGTGGCTTCCTTCTTTACTAGCAACTGGTTATTATTGGTGGCGATTACTATTTGTATGTTGTTGATTTTAGCTCGTGGGTTTTGGATACAGCGTGATATGACGGGAGCAAATAATGACCAGTAGTTATCTAATTTTTGCCACTTTCGCCATGGCAGCCGTGACCTTTGTTACACGCGCCCTCCCTGCTTTAATACCAAAAAAACTGTTGGACACGCCTTGGCTGCATCGACTAAATGAAAGTTTGCCGCTATCCGTGATGGTATTGCTTATTTTAACCAGCCTCTCCTATCAAGAGCTGTCCGTAACCACTGGCCTAAATAGCGCAGAGTTACACTTACTACTGGCACAAATTGGTGCGCTTATTTTGGTGTTATTGATTTATCATATTAGTCGTCAGTTATTGGTCAGTATGGTTGTGGGTATTGCTGCAATTAATGGTTTTCTTTGGTTATTTGATACCTTGTTCATTTAAAATAGCCTTGGCAAAACTGCATATCTAGATATAAAAAGGCTGGATTCTAGTAAGAATCCAGCCTTTTTTTTCTAAGAATGCTATATGAAATTGGCGAAGTTAGGAGTCAGACTCTCTAAAGCTCTTCGACACCCATCATATCCACTGGGGTATCAGCAACGATTTGTACGCCTTTTTTACCTGTTTTAGCAGTATCATTGCGCTGCTCTTGTAGATGCTCAAGATAAGCCTCATTGATTTGACCAGTGACATAACAGCCATTGAATACCGCACAATCAAAGCCTTCAACCTTGCTATACTTAGTATCTTTTACCGCATCAATCAAGTCATCTAAATCCTGGAAAATCAAACGATCCGCACCGATGATATCGCGCACTTCTTCTACCGTATGACCTGAGGCAATGAGCTCACTACGTACCGGCATATCAATACCATAAACGTTTGGATATTTGACTGGTGGCGCAGCACTAGCAAAGAATACCTTATTAGCCCCAGCATCACGCGCCATTTGAATAATTTCGTGACACGTCGTACCACGGACGATAGAATCGTCAACCAGTAGCACGTTTTTATCTTTGAACTCTAGCGGTACGGCACTGAGCTTTTGACGAACTGATTTTTTGCGTTGCTGCTGACCTGGCATGATAAAGGTACGACCGATATAACGGTTTTTCATAAACCCTTCACGGTATTTGATATTCATCTTCAGCGCCAGCTCCATCGCTGAAGTACGCGAGGTATCAGGAATAGGAATGACCACATCGATATCGTGATCTTCACCCCATTCTGCAAGGATTTTATCCGCCAGTTTTTCACCCATGCGCAAGCGTGATTTATAAACAGAAATGTTGTCCATAATCGAATCTGGACGAGCAAAATACACATACTCAAAAATACAAGGGGTGTACTCTTGCTGCTCTACACACTGATAGGTATGTAGATTATGGTCTAAATCAATGAAAATAGCTTCACCAGGCTTCACATCACGGATGATACTAAATCCTGAACCTGTCAAAGCAACTGACTCTGAAGCTACCATATACTCTGTGCCACCATTGGCAGCCAAGCGCTCACCAAATATCAGTGGGCGAATGCCATTAGGATCACGAAACGCGAGCAAACCATGACCCGTTATCAAAGCCACGACGCCATAAGCGCCTTCGCAGCGGCTATAAACCGCTTTTACGGCTTCAAAAATGTCATCCGCCGTTGGATTGGTTTTGCCCAAATTCTGCATTTCATGTGCTAGTACGTTTAGTAGTACTTCAGAATCTGAATCCGTATTGAGGTGGCGACGGTCTTCAATATACAATTCTTTGGCCAAACTCTCAGCATTGGTCAAGTTACCGTTGTGCGCCAGCGTAATGCCATAAGGTGAATTGACATAAAATGGCTGTGCCTCGGCGCTACTGGAACTACCCGCTGTTGGGTAACGCACATGACCGATGCCGAATTTTCCAACCAGTTTCATCATATGACGATTCATAAAAACGTCACGCACCATGCCATTTTCTTTACGCAGATAGAGTCGTCCATCCTGCAAAGTTACAATACCTGCTGCATCCTGCCCGCGATGCTGTAACATCGTTAAAGCATCATAAAGAATTTGATTAACTGGCTCATGAGCTGCAACCCCGACGACTCCACACATAGTTATATCCTGTTTTTACCCATACATTAGTACTACAATAACGGCAAATTTTTGACAGCACACTATTAAAAATAACAGCTGTCACTCACCGCCGACCTGATGATACTTGTTCAGATTTTAACGAAAATTTATTTTTTAAATTGCCAGTTATACGGGCCATCATTGATTTTTCAATGATTTTTTGAGTGTCCCGTTTGCGCCCTAGCTGTTATACAAGCCAGAACCCTAAAAAAGAAGTTATAGAGATTACGAGTTATAGATATAATAAGAAACTCAGCATTGAAATATGAAAATTTGACTGTTTATGACTGATTGACCTGATCCCAAGCCAGCCCTAGCACATCTGAGACTAGTGCCTTACCCATCGGTGCATAAGGTAGCAATTCAGGCGCGAGCACTGAAGTTTGCCATTGCGGCATTTGTACCAAGAATGGCGCACTAACGCTAAGAACCACCAAAACCATCAGTACATTTTTGGCTGCACCTAGGACACCGCCTGCCATTTTGTCAACGACACCCAAGCGCAAGGTTTTGAGTACTCCTGAGAATACAAATGCCACTAAGTGCATGATAGCCAATATAACAATCACGACTAATAAAAAAGCCATCGCCATTTGTAATACAGGGTTTTGAACGACACCTGATAATTGAGGTGAGATTGTACCTGCCAATCGAGTAGCGGCGATAAGCGCAATAAACCAACCTACCAAGCCAACCGCTGTTTTGATTAATCCGACTTGAAAGCCGCGCCATAATCCAATCAAGACAACAATAGCAATCACAATATCCAGACCACTCATGTTTTATGCCTCATCGCTCTACTCATTATTCCTGGATAACTATTGATTAGTTTTCCATCGCATCGTAATAGCCACCGATAGCCTGAATACAAGACTGTACCAGCCCAGGACCGCGATAAATGAGACCCGTATATAGCTGTATCATATCTGCGCCTGCTTCAATTTTTTTAATGGCTTTAGCACTACTATCAATACCACCAACGCCTATCAAAGCTACTTTACCATCCAGTTGATCAGAGAATTGTTGTAAAATTTGAGTGCTAATGTGGCTGACGGGTCGACCAGATAAACCACCTGCTTGATCGCCATCTTTCAAGTCTTCAACACCAACACGGCCCAAAGTGGTATTGGTCGCAATGAGGCCATCAATTTCAAAATCCAATAGTTGCTGTGAGATATAATCGACTTGTAGCGGCTCTAAATCAGGCGCAACTTTTAGCACCAATGGCACATAAAAACCATATTCGGTCGCTAATTGACTGTGACGATTTTTAATCGTATGCAACAGCTGAGTCAACGCTTCACCACTCTGTAAATCACGTAAATTTTTGGTATTTGGCGAGGATATATTCACAGTAATATACGAGGCATGTGGATAGGCGCGCTCTAAACAATAAACATAATCGTCAGCGGCCTGCTCTACTGGTGTATCGGCATTTTTACCGATATTAATCCCAATATTGCCTTTGTATTTGCAGCGTTTGACATTTTCAACCAGATAATCAATCCCTTGGTTATTAAACCCCATACGATTGATAATGGCATCTGCTTGTTTGATTCTAAACAGTCTGGGCTTATCATTACCTACTTGTGGTCTTGGCGTGACCGTACCTACTTCTATGAAGCCAAAGCCCAGCTCCGCAAGCGCATCAATATAGTCACCATTTTTATCCAACCCTGCTGCTAGGCCGACTGGGTTGGTAAATTGCAGCCCCATACAGTCTGTTGGCTGCATCGACTGACCATATACCAAGCCTAAAGCACGCGCTTTATGCGCTTTGTCCAATAAAGACAAAGTCATTTCATGGGCGTGTTCGGGATCCATCTTAAACAAAAAAGGACGAAGTAAGGCATAAGACATAGTAATGACAGACCCTGCTCAAAAGAGATAATGAATAAAAAGTGCGAATGAAATCAAGCGCAGCGATTATATCAGCTTAACAGAAACAAGAGCAAAGTTTCATGCGCTAAATTTTTATATTAAAACGCTCATAAATGCGTGCGCTTATCAACTAAGCCATATAGTCATTCGCCGTTCATTTCAAGAGATAAGACTGCTGTATCATGAACCTCTAATAACCTCTATACACCCTCTAAGGGACAGGACGTCCATCAGTCAAAGCTATCCAACCTCGGATCATACGATACAGATGCCAAATAAAAGTAAAGGCGATAATGAATAGACCAAGCCCAGCCAATAGCAATGAACCAATGGCGATATTCCCACTATCGGCAAACATACTGACCCCGAAACCACCTAAAGCAAAAGTTATGATAATAATACCAACAACGAACCAAACGATACCGTACCAAAAAGTCTTAATCTGCCAGTCAAAATGCGTGGCTAGCCATGAGCCATCAGCATCATGCCGCTTGGCATAATTCATGATAATCGGTACTATCCATAATAGACCAGCGGTAAAATAGCTAATCACATACAAAAAGTAAGTGATGTGATTATAAGTGATCAAGGAACGGCGCTTGCCATTGTTCATATTATCATTCATGTTGTCGCTCATTATATTACGTTGTCCTTGCTGAGTAATCGCATAATCAGACCTCTCATAATCAAATACTGTCCCAATAGTCTCACGCTCATTGTCATAATTTTTAGGAATTTTAATCTGTTGACTCACACGCTCATCAGGTT
The DNA here is from genome assembly GCF_014861375.1 of Psychrobacter sp. FME5. NCBI lineage: Bacteria > Pseudomonadati > Pseudomonadota > Gammaproteobacteria > Moraxellales > Moraxellaceae > Psychrobacter > Psychrobacter sp. FME5. Next base: position 19,357 of record NZ_RRYX01000055.1, read on the forward strand.
TGCGGTTAGCAGAGTTACTCATCGTAAACATCACTATTTGGCAGTGATTATTGACATACTCCCGCCACTTTCGACAAGCTCAAGCGGGGGATTCTAAAAGCA
>NZ_RRYX01000056.1:0-19454 GCF_014861375.1 Psychrobacter sp. FME5
GAAAAAACGGTACCTGCAGTACGTGATGTAGCGATATTACTTCTCACTGACTATAGTGTCATTAAATAGTGGCGTTAATAAAGATTTCATTTAGTTAGGGGCTGTATTCTATACAGCCCTTAGTAATTCAATAAGGAATAAAAGCCAGATTAATGACACAGGTATTAATCCTGACATTAACCCAGCTTATGACATATTTTTGAGCTTATATAATATAATTACTTGGTAGGAGTAAGTTCTGGGTAGCCAAGGGCGTAGAGCGTGCCTTCGAGTCCCGTCACATTGATGGCGGCATCAGCACGGGCTTGGACGATTGGTTTGGCATGATAAGCGACACCCAAATCAGCAATGGCCATCATCGGCAAATCATTGGCACCATCACCGATGCAGACGACTTGTGACATCGCGATACCCAAACGCTCAGCCGTATACTCGACGATAGCCGCTTTTTTGGCACCATTGACGATGGGCAGCTGTATATGACCAGTAACTTCGCCTTCGTCAATATCTAAAGGATTGGCATGAACCTCGTCAATGCCCAATTGCTCAGCGATATAGCGGGCAAAATAGGTAAAGCCACCTGATACGAGGACCGTATGATAGCCCAAAGCTTTTAGCGCGCTGATGGTGGTGCGAGCGCCCATGGATAGCGTTAAGCGACTGCATATATCATCAAGCACGTCGGTTGAAATACCCTTTAATAACGCCACACGCTGGGCGAATGATTCATCAAAATCAATCTCACCGCGCATGGCCGCCTCGGTAATGGCTTCGACTTGCTCGCCGATTCCTGCTGTCTTGGCCAATTCAACGATGACTTCTTGCTCGATTAAGGTGGAGTCCATATCAAAGCAGGCAAGCTTATGAGTACGCAGCATATGACCGACCGACAGAATATGACAATCGACCACATCTAAGTTATCGACATTATCTGCACGGCTAGTATTTTTATATTCTTCATTTAGGTCGTGACGCAAGCGTGTCGTCAGCTGATCATCGATGATATGAGCCGCCGCTGTTTTTTTGCCAGGATGCATGAGTGTGTCGGTCACGGGCACCAGCAGATAGCGAAATACTTGTGCGTGGGTAAAGGGTAGGCGCTGGGCGTGTGCTGCCGTTGGCTCGGTATCAGACACGGTAATATTGACAAAGCTGGCATCCGTATCTTCAGCGACGGTGACCAAATGCCAGTTTGGCTGCTCATCGACCCATGATTGTACATACTGGTGAATATCAAGCGTCGATACCTTGGTCGGTAGTACCACAATGAGAGCAAAAACAGGTAAAGATTGTAGCGCGTCAAAATCCTGTAAATTGGTGTCGTTAGGCAGTAGTGACGCAATAGAATCAACGGCTTGTTGCCATGCTTTGCTGTCTTTTGGTAACGAATAAGATGTATTGTTTGGCATGGCTCAATGGTCCCTTGTATGCTCATATAAGATTGGGAATCATAACAGTTTTACCGAGCAGCCCCTAGTAGAATAAAAGAAAATTATTACAATAAATTTATACGCTTAGCTAAAGCCATAACCCTTACTATGGTGATATAGTACATAGAGTAAGCGAAAGATTTGTTGAGAATAGACTGTGCCAAACATACTTGTACAACAAATCTACTGTACGATGGCAACGTCTTATAAATAGTGTTTTATTAAATATTATTTATTGAAGTGTTGAAGTGTTGAAGTGTTGAAGTATTAAATTGCACAAATATAGCTGTGTATTCTTCCAGAAAATGAGCGATAGCCTCGTTTCTTATTTCCATTTATCCAAAAAAGTTTAACATATCATGACGTATTTAGCGCCGCGGCAAGGGTTGTTTGCCATTATTCTTCTGGTTAGTTTTTGTTTACAGACTCTATTATTGGTCATCAGTACCGATCAGCAGCTGAGCAAAAGTCGTGCGTTAAAAGGCGAGCAAATGGTCGCCCAGCTGATTGATGAAGCGAGGCTGTCTTTAGAGAATAAAGACCGCGTCAGCTTAAGCGTCATTGCCAATCGCTATACCAGCGAGCAAGACGTGACCCGCATACTGATTAAAGACAGTAATGATGATGTCTTAGTGCCAGTCGGCAATGCGCCGATGCAGCAGGGCGATACGATTCGTCAAATCGCGACCAAAGGCGATGCGGTGATTGGTAGCGTAGCGTTGACCATAAAGGACGTCAGCAAAGGCGAAATTATCGCTATGCAGTGGCCATTTGTCATTGGCACTATGTTGCTGCATTTGTTACTTTGGTTGATTTATGGCCACCTTGCCCGTCCAACCAAAGAGCAAATTAATGCTTTGAGCCGTGATATTCAAGATTTGCACCGTGAGCAATATATGCAAATCGATCAGCGCAGCCATGACCGTGATCGTGAGCGCCGTACAGCGGACAGCCAAGTAAATAATGATCAAATGGATGACAGTCGAACAGCTATTGGTTCAACGGGTAGTCCGAGTGATAAAGAAGCAGGCAATCCATCAAGCAGTGTCCGTAAGCTGGATATACATAGCGCGGTCAATCAATATGTCAGAACTCAGCAGCATCAAGATTTGGCAGACGATGAAGGTCATGATATAAAACACTCCGATTACCAGCCGACCGCTAACACACAGAGCGAGGCGCATGACGCTGATAGCAGTATGACTAAAGCCAGCAGTGGTCATTCTCGCTTATCTGGCACACGTGCATTTGATAGTGTCAAAGTACAAATCGTTTTTCATGACGAATTCAATATGCTCGAGCGCCTCGCACCTGCCCAGCGCCTGCCTTATCTAGCATTATGTACTCAATTATTGAACCAAGCGGTAACTGAACTACTTAAGCAGCCATTGTTGCTTGGAGTGAGTGCGATGAATGAGCCTCACTTTGATGACAGGGGCGCTAGTGTATTGTTAAAGGCGGATAACAGCCATGCAAAAGTCGCGCTAGCAGGTGTGATGCTCGGCAAACTGTACTTGATGCTCAATAAAATTATTCACGATAAGCATATTGAGCTGACGCGCTTTGCCCTACCTGCAAAAGTGGGGGTCAGCGATGAGGCACAAGCAGATGAAATGTCTCAGTTGCTCCACGGCGTCGGCAAAAAAGAGCAGATGCTCATTTTATTACCAAATGAAGGCCTGAGACAAATCGGCAATCATGTGCAAGTTCATAGTATCATGCGCCCAACCACTGTTTATGAGCGCGAATGTGCGATATTCGATGGTGGTAATGACGCGATGATTCAGCGTTTAGCAGATGTCCGTAATGCGGTTTTGATGATCGAAGCTGCTGATGAGGCTCAAGCTTAATCGCCCAGTTATCGATACGTAGTTTTTAGATTAATAGATAATTGTCTGCTGTATTGATGGTATCATTCTCTTTTTGTTAAAGATTAAATAGACCATAGCGATAAAAAGCATTGACAACATTCAACAGAGACTTTATAAGGCATATATATATTGATGTATTTTCAATACCCTTGCTAAAAACGATAGGAGCTTGTCATGAGTAATGCTGATATTGATGACGATTTTGATGATAATTTTGTCGACGACGATGATGCAAAGATGGTGGAAGAAGCTGAAACGAGCGTGCGTACACGCCTCAGTAGCCTTGAAAAGCGCCGATTAATCGATAACTTGCTAGAAGAAAAGCGTTTGGCCAAAGAGCTAAAAGACGATCTAGATGATATAGACAGTTTCGACGAAGATGGTGATGATTGGGAAGATGACGATCTTTAGTTTTTAAACTTTGGATAGGGTCTAAGTTGAGTAGGGTTTAAGTAAGGGTGCTGAGTCATTTAAGCCGACTAAAGCCCTTTAATAACTGCTAGTTATGTAACTGTGTTAAGCTGGTAGGCTACTATTTTTCTTGGTTTTCTATAGTGTTAGCCATTCATGCTATGCCACTATTTTATGCAGCTCTATGCAACGATTCTTACTTTATTAACTGATTGTTTATTGTGACTGACACAACCTAACTCTCTATCTTTTAAGGACAATGACCTCATGAGTAACCCTTTAAGCTTTGATGAATTACTAGACTATTTAGACAATCAAGAGAGCCAGTTTGTGCTCGATAGTGTCGCCGCGCATGGCTTTTTGACAGCGACAGTCATTGGGCGTCCATTGCCGAATTGGATAGATGCGCTGTTTGAAGGTCACGCGAGCGAGATTCCAGATAATGTCATCGATGGTATCAAGCGCTGGCGCGACTCTATTATGGCTGAGTTAAAAAACGAGACGCCTATCGAGCTACCGTTTGGTGAAAATGCTGGTGATGAAGAAGTGGCAGTCGATTTTTCAGATGAGTCAGATATCGTGGCATGGTCAATCGGCTTTGTCGATGCGATGTATGGTGACGAGGCCAGTGATTGGTTTGAGGATGAAGAGACCGCAGAGGACGTAGCAGTCTTGACCTTGCCAATGATTGTGCTAAGCGGTATCGACGATGAAGATCCAGAGCTTGCGCAGATGCGTAACGATGAAGATAAAATGGCACAAATGGCCAATAGTATCGAAGGTAACTTAACTGAGCTATTTTTATTATTTCATACCAACGACTAAAGGCATTGATCTGTAAACACCTATTGTTGCTATGAACTTTTTCCTATGAGCTTTTTCCTATGAACTTGTTGCTATGAATTTCTCTTGCTTGCTGTTGAACGTTTTTTATAACTCTATAAGTTACCGATAAGGCAGTATTATGACTGTGCAACTCTCCAATCTTGAGCACTTGCCCAACTATCAAATTACTGAGCGCTTAGATGTGGTGTACGGGAGTACGGTACGTTCAAAGCATGTCGGCAAAGACTTGTTTGCTGGGCTTAAAAACATCGTCGGTGGTGAGCTGACGGCTTATACCGAGCTGCTAGAAGAATCGCGCCAAGAAGCGATAGACCGCATGGTTATCAAGGCAGAAGCCTTGGGTGCAGATGCCGTCGTCGGCCTGCGTTTTTCGACCTCTAGCATCGCCCAAGGTGCCTCTGAGTTGTTTGTTTATGGTACCGCTGTTAAAGCCATACCGATGTCGCAGCAATCCTATCAAAGCCCACCAAGCGACCCTCATTATCCGTCTGGTCAGCAGCCAAGCTCACAAAACTCCGCACCAGCACCGACCGATGATTTACCACGTTTCAATCCTTTTGGTTAGCTAACCAAATTTTAAAGCCTCAGCGCTTTTTTATGATAAGAGACGTGATATGAATAACTCCCTTACCCAAATGTTGATGAACTACGCGCCGCTTATTGTGTTATTTGTGCTCGGCTGGTTTTTTGGCTCGCGCCATGAGCGCCAGCATTTAGCACAGTTGAGTATTGCGGAGCAAGAATTGGGTCACATTATCGTATCGACGGAGCGTTTTTATCAGCCGAGCGTTGCAGAGCATAGCCAAGGCGAGTTGGTACTCGGTAGCGTGGTTATCGCCCAAGATTATTTTAAAATGATTATCGCTCGGGTGTTAAGTATCTTTGGCAAAAACTTAACCACCTACGAGACCTTATTAGACCGCGCCCGCCGTGAAGCAGTAGTACGTATGCGGACGCAAGCAAAAGCCAAAGGCTATAATCATATCTACGGCTTACGATTCGAGGTGAGCAATATCAATCAATTGGGCAGCATGGTAGAAGCCATCGCTTACGGCACAGCAGTCGTGAGTACGGACACGGTTGACGTTGCTGATACTACTGCTCATTCTAACTTTTTAACCTAAATGTCTTTTTAGATATACGCTTTTTCTCCTCCATGCCTTTCCTTCTACATGCTTTTTATCAAATTCCTTTTGCTACGTTAATTACGTTAAACACGCTCTAATAAGGTTAAAAACTTTAGATAGAGAGTGGTGTATTAGCAATCTGCATGCTATAAAATCTAAGGCCGACGGGGGCTTATGTTTATTCTTGCCTCTGCTTTATCATTAGCCGTTTGTTCTTTGACTTTTTCGACTTGAAATAAGAAGGTACGGTTTTTGAGTACCGCGACGAACACCACGCCACCGATCGTATTGCCCACCAATACTAGGGCTAAAAACAGTAAATAACGCCATAAACTGACGGTATTACCGTATAGCAAGGCCGAGAATACCTCGATATTACCGACGATACTGTGGTGTAAACCCAAAAATCCGATACTACCGGTAATGAGGGTAACCAAGACGATGCGGCTAAGTGTATCGCGTGCAGAGGTCACAAGCCACGCGGCTACTCCCATCATCCAGCCTGCCAATATGGAACTACCAAATATCACCCACCATTCAAACCCTAAAATATGTTCAGCATAAGTATCAATGTCGCTCACGCTAAACAACTGCATGTTTAAGCCCAAACCAACCATTAATGCGGCAAACAAACAACCGCCAACAACGTTGCCCGCGATCACAGTGCTCCACAGCCGTAGCAACTTATGTAAAGGCTCGATTTTATTGAGTACTGGAAGGCTCAATAATGACGTTTGCTCGGTGAATAATAGCGATTGACCAATGACCACAATGATAAAACCAATCGGATAAAGTAGGGAAGCGAGTACGATGGAGTATTGACTGGGTAGCACATCGCTGAGTAGGGAAAAAGCGGCTAAAATCATAAAAAAGCTAATGCCAATCTCAAGTCCAGCAGTAAAAGCACTGGTAAACAGCGAGCCAAGCGAGCGCTCAAAGGTTTCTTTGGCATCCATCACTTGCTCAACCAATATACTGGCGTAGCTTTTTGCTTGACTTACATTGTCGTCGTTAGCGACCTTTTTGATGGTTTCTTTATCTTCATCGCTCATATCTTCAGAGAAATCTTCATCCTCTAAATTTTCAGTCGCATCGGTGTCACCGTCATCCTTGTCAGTGCTATCAGTGTTTTCTTTTTCTTCTTCTTCATCAGGCTCAACATAGGTATATATGTTTTTCTGGGTATTATCAGCTTTATAATAATAGATAGCAGTATCATCGATGACGTTTTTATCATCGACATTATTGGCTTGAGAATTATTTGTACGCTCAGTATCTTGGGACACGGTCAGCTCGCTATTTATCTGATATTAATTTTATTATTCTAACCATTCTATCGTATGAACATCGCTTGTTGTGTTGAGAATTCAGCCAATTGCTGTGGTTTACTGTTGTTAATTGGACAATGCCGCTCTGTACGTCTGATAAATGTTCTTAGCATCTAACAAAATCTGGCCATCTGCGTTAAAATCACTCTATTAATTATTATCCCTAATTTTTGCCTTATTTGTTTAACCACATTCATTTTAACAAAAGACCATTCTATTATGAGCAATCCTAATATTAATTCTAACGCCACTCTGACTCAATCTATCCAAGCGGCGCTAAGCCAACTTGAAAATGCGTACAATCCTGCACAGGTCGAAGCGGGCATGTATCAAGGCTGGGAGGACAGTGGTTATTTTCAGCCGACATTTGATAAAGACGAATCATTTTCTATCGCGCTACCACCACCGAACGTCACTGGATCGCTGCATATGGGTCATGGTTTTAATAATGCCATTATGGATGCGCTGACTCGTTATCATCGCATGGATGGTGACAATACGCTTTGGCAACCGGGTACGGATCATGCCGGTATCGCCACCCAAATGGTGGTTGAGCGTCGCCTCGAGGCACAAGGTATCAAGCGCCGTGATATGACTCGCGAAGACTTCATCGATAAAGTGTGGGAATGGAAGGAAGAGTCGGGCGGCAATATCACCAGCCAAATTCGCCGTTTGGGCAGCTCGGTCGATTGGTCGCGTGAGCGCTTCACCATGGATGATGGTTTATCCAATGCGGTAAAAGAAGTATTCGTGCGTCTGTTCGACGATGGTTTGATTTATCGTGGTAAGCGTTTGGTGAACTGGGATCCAAAATTCCAAACCGCGCTATCGGATTTAGAAGTCGAAAATCATGACGAAAAAGGCAGCTTGTGGCATTTCCGCTATCATTTCACTGATAAAGAATTGCAAACTCAAGATGGCAAAAACTATCTGGTCGTAGCAACCACACGCCCTGAAACCTTACTTGGCGATACCGCTGTTGCGGTCAATCCAAGCGATGAGCGTTATTCACACCTGATTGGTAAAACCATCACTTTGCCCATTACCAATCGCGTGGTGCCTATCGTCGCTGATGATTATGTCGAAAAAGACTTTGGTACCGGCTGCGTAAAAATTACCCCAGCGCATGATTTTAATGACTATGAGCTTGGTCGTCGTCATAGCCTGCCGTTGATTAATATCCTTGATGAGAGTGCTAATATTTTACCAGCGATGGAAGTTTATCCTGATCTACAAACGCGTGAGCCAACCTTAGAGACTACGCCAAGCGACTATGCAGGACTTGAGCGTTTTGCTGCGCGTAAGTTTTTAGTGGCGCAAGCAGGCGAGCAAGGCTGGCTAGAGGACATCGAAGACTACGCGCTAAAAGCCCCGCGTGCTGAGCGTGGCGGTACCATCGTTGAGCCATGGTTGACCGATCAATGGTACGTAGCGGTCAATAAACTTGCCAAGCCTGCGATTGACGCGGTAGAAGATGGCCGAATTGAGTTCGTTCCTGCGCAATATAAAAACATGTATATGGCGTGGATGACGGACTTGCAGGACTGGTGTATCAGCCGTCAGCTGTGGTGGGGACACCGTATCCCTGCGTGGTATGACGACGCGAGCGGTGAGATTTATGTCGCCCGTGATGAAGCCGAAGTGCGCACTAAATACAATTTAAGCGATGATGTTAAATTACGCCAAGACGATGACGTACTTGATACGTGGTTTAGCTCGGGGCTTTGGACATTTAGTACGCTTGATTGGGCGGACGTCAATGCTGATCCACGCGTACTTGAAACCTTTCACCCGACCAGCGTCTTGGTCACCGGTTTTGACATTATTTTCTTTTGGGTTGCACGCATGATCATGATGACCATGCACTTTGTGAAAAATGAAGATGGCACCCCACAAGTACCGTTTAAAACCGTTTATGTTCATGGTTTGGTTCGTGATGGTAACGGTCAGAAGATGTCTAAATCGAAAGGTAATGTCTTAGATCCTATCGACCTTATCGATGGTATTGATTTAGAAGCGCTGGTTGAAAAACGCACCAGTAATATGATGAACCCAAAAGACGCCGCCAAAATCGAAAAGCAAACCCGTAAAGAGTTCCCAGAAGGTATTCCAGCTTTTGGTACTGACGCGCTGCGCTTTACTTTTACCTCGCTTGCCAGTACCGGTCGCGATATCAACTTTGATCTCAAGCGTGTTGAAGGTTATCGCAATTTCTGTAATAAAATCTGGAACGCCAGCCGTTTTGTACTGATGAATTGTGTGGACAAAGAGGGTAATGCTCAAGCGATTGACCAAGCTGCGAACCCTGAGGTGTGGGAACTACCAGAAAAGTGGATTATGAGTCGTCTAAACTCGACGATTACCTCTATTCATCAGCACTTTAGCCAGTATCGCCTCGATATGGTCAGTCATGATATTTATGAGTTTATCTGGAATGAATACTGCGATTGGTATGTTGAGCTTGCCAAAGCCAGCCTCAATGATGATTCGGTATCGGACGAGCGTAAAGCGCAAATCCGCTACATACTGCTGCACGTCCTTGAGACCGCACTACGTTTTAGCCATCCGATTATGCCGTATCTAACCGAGCAAATTTGGCAGACTGTCGCGCCGCTACTAAATCGTAAAGACACCGATAGCATCGTGATTGCTGATTATCCACAAACCGATACTGCGCAAATTAGTGAACAAGTCGAAGCCGATATGGAGTGGCTACAACAGCTGATCGCCAGCGTGCGCAATATCCGTGGTGAGATGAAACTGGGTAATGCCGTACGTCTACCAGTCTTGCTACAAAACATCTCTAGCGATGAAGAGGCGCGTCTATCGCGTATCAAAAACCAATTTAAGGCACTTGCTAAGGTCGAAAGCCTAGAGATTTTGGATAGTAGTGACGGCTCTGATAAAAAGATACCATTATCATCATCAAGTATGGTTGGTCAGCTGCGTGTACTTGTGCCGATGAAGGGACTGATTGACCCAACGGCTGAGCTGGCTCGTTTAGGTAAGTCATATGATAAGTTGAAAGGTCAAGCTGAAGGCATCTCGCGTAAGCTCGGCAATGAAGGGTTCGTTAGTAAAGCGCCTGCCGAAGTAGTCGATGCTGAGAAAGTGAAATTGGCTGAGTTAGAAGGGCAGTTAAAAGCTATGGCAGGGCAGATGGAAGAGTTAAAGGCGTTGTAGTATATTTTTAATGATGGTTCTATTACCTGTAGTTTTGGTTATGGCGGTTCTGTATTTTTACTGGAATCGCCATGAGCCATTAGACAGATATGCCATTTTCGCCACCATATTTATGATGGTATTCTTGATTTCGCTTCTTTTTTTAGAGCCAAGCTTACCCAGTCATCAACGTATCGGCACGCTGTTTATCGTGTTGCCGCTTGTGTCTTATGGGGCGATATTGTTTCCTGAGATGAACCCGAATATGCCTGTACAAGGTACAAAAGGGTTTGGTTGGCTTGGATTAGTGGTGACTGTGATCATTTTGGTTGGGTTTAAAGTTTTTTAAATGTAGGTCTATTCTGAAAAAGTACAAACTCCTTATTTTGAATTAGACAACTTGGATGACATTAGCGAAGAAGCCTTATATGAAAACATGCTAGAAGAGTTTCCAAGCTGGCTAAAAGAAGCATGCGAGATAGGGTTGATAGCGAACTAAATCAGAGTTTTGTCACTAGAAAGTAAAACCGTTATTGCCTTATGTGATAGCGGTTTTTTATTTCAAAGCTTTAATTAAATACATCAACTCACTTACCCAACATACCTATCAATAGCAAAAACTTCATAAAAATAGCCTTGTACCTTTTTGTGTGATATTGCATGCTTAGCTACCTATATAGGTCATTATTTTAAGCAGCGTTTTAGCTGTATAGCCTATATACTTTAGTATCAGCCATTCGATATCAGCCAATGACAGCATTTATATGAGCCAAAACAAAAAAGCCTTTTATTATCGACCCAAGACCAATCAACACAACAGCCCAACCGTGCGTTGGACGTTTTTGATATTGGGCTGGGTGTTTTTTGTCTTGGGAATTATTGGTGCATTATTGCCAGTGATGCCGACCGCGCCTTTTATATTACTGGCAGCAGGGTGCTGGGCGCGTAGCTCACGACGTTTTCATTTTTGGCTCATTAACCACAAATATTTTGGTAAGTTCGTCCGTGATTGGGAGAGTAATCATGCCGTGCCGCTGTATGCTAAGTGGTTAGCGGTAGTAATGATGACCTTATCTACGTCGATGTTGTTTTATCGGTTACCAGCCGATATGATATGGATGGCATGGCTGGTAGCCGCGGTGTGTACTGGGGTGGCTATCTATTTATTCCGATTACCAAACGCCAAGTAATCTGCTATTTTGGGCAAAAAAGACGATTATTTGTAACCAGTTACACGAAATGTCATATATAACTTGCGATACTGCAATGGACATCCTATAATGTGTCCAAGCTTAAGAGCAGTTCTGCACCAAATCATTACCTCGTAGTATTAGTTATAATCCTTCGTTTTAATATTTATCGTTCAGTAGCTATTTGCAAGCGTTACCGGTCACTAGACCATTAATAAATTAAAAAGTAGGATTATCGATATGTCAGATACTCAAAAAGGTACAGTTAAGTGGTTCAACGAAGCTAAAGGCTTTGGTTTTATCGCTCCAGAAAACGGCGCAGACGTTTTTGCTCATTACAGCGAAATCACTGGTTCAGGTTTCAAAACTTTGGCTGAAGGCCAAGAAGTTGAGTTCACTGTAACTCAAGGCCAAAAAGGCCCACAAGCACATAACATCGTTGCTATCTAATTCGTCTTTTTATAGATGAATGACTAGATAAAAAGATGTGTAAAAAACGAACCTAAGGGTTCGTTTTTTTTCGTCTATATTTTGATATTATACCATTCACAAAAACTAGAGTAGCAAGGAAAACGAGTGCAAGTGCTACGAACTGTAGACTAAACGAGTTTGACACACAGCTAATCGTACTTTTTGGGTTTGGTATTAGTAGGTTAATATTAAGAGCTGAATCGAATATCTTTAAAATGAAAAAGCCTACGAACTATAATGATCGTAGGCTTTTTTTATTTTATTTTAAGATAATGAAGGTCATTAAGATTATTAAGGTCAGTTTAAATTAGCGGATAAGCATTAAATAACGTAATTTATTAGAAGGAACTGATCCCAATATTAATCAAACCGCCACCTATGATTAACCAAGCAAACATAATGGCCCCTAAGATAAGAGGTTTAACCCCAGCTTGTTTAATAGCGCTCATATGAGTGGTTAAGCCAAGTGCAAACATCGCCATCGTTAGCAGGATATCATCGAATATGACCATGCTATGCTCAAAGCCTGCAGTCATCGGGATCCAAGTATGCAGTAACACTACCAAAATGAAGATAAAAGCAAACCAAGGGACTTTGACTTGTTGCACGCGATTCATCAATGAGGGTTTTTCACCATTCTCGCTACTGCCTTTGGTTAAAGCAAACGACAATATCAATAAGAAAGGGGCGAGCATCATGACTCGTATCATCTTGGTGACGACAGCCGTATTACCAACATCGGTGTTCACCGCATTGCCAGCGACCACCACTTGCGCGACTTCATGAATGGTTGAGCCAGTATAAATACCATACTGCTGGGCGTTTAGCCAAGGTTGCAACCAGCCGAGATGATATAAAAATGGATATAACAGCATCGCAATGGTACCAAAGACCACCACTGTCGCTACGGCAATAGTAACTTTGTGTGCTTCTGCTTTGACCACGGGCTCTGCGGCAATGACTGCTGCGGCGCCGCAAATACTAGCGCCTGAACCGATCAATAACGTCGTTTGCTTATCGACTTTTAACCATTTTGTACCCAGCCAGTAGGTCAATAAAAACGTCGACGTCAGTACCAGTGCATCTGTCATTACGGCTGGCATACCGACGCTAGCTACTTGGGTCAATGTCAGCTTAAAACCATAAAATATAATGGCAAGGCGCAAAACCTGACCTTTGGCAAAGCCAACGCCTGCACTTAATTGGTCAGAAAAATTTGGATAAACCGTATTGCCGAGTACCATCCCCAGTAAAATTGCCAGCGTTAGGGATGACAGTCCAACGATGCGACCATTCGACCAAGTGTCTAAGCTCATATTTAACCATAAGCAAAACAAACTACCAATCAGTACGAAGATAAGCCCTATGGCCTCGCGGTTATGCGGGACGTAGTTATTTACTGATCGGGTTAAAGTGTTCATGGCACATACATCCTATTATTTATTCTCTATAATCGAAATAAGCATAAGCTTATGAATAGGCAGTATAAGCCAAGTCGATTTATAATAAAAACAGATTAATAAGATATAAACTATCGATTTTTCAGGTCGATAAAGGGTTTTTAGGTATTATAAATAGGTTATTTAAGCAGATAGAAGGTTTGAGGAAATATGAAAAAAGCCATGCAGACTTTACCGAGGATTACGCTTAAACAGCTATCTGTCTTTGTCACTATTTACCAGACGGGTAGTACCAGCCGCGCCAGTGAAGCGCTGCATCTATCACAATCAGCCGTCAGTAGCGCGCTGACAGAGTTAGAAGCAAGGCTACAGATGCCACTATTTGAGCGAGTGGGGCGCAGGCTTAATCAACACCCCAATGCTCATCCTATCTATATACAAGCGCAAGCAATCTTAGGGCAAGCGTTGACGCTGGAGCATTATCATAAACATCAAGCAGGGCAGATTCATATTGGTGCCAGTACCACCATTGGCAATTATGTTTTGCCGCCGCTGCTTGCCAAGTTATATAAGGCGCTACCAGATGCCAACGTCGATATGTATATCGCCAATACCCAAGAAGTGGTTAGCGAGGTGGAGCAATTAAATATTGATATTGCTTTGGTCGAAGGTATGCCGCGCCCGACGGATATGAAAGTGCTTGAACAGCGCGCTTGGCGGACGGATACTTTGGTAGTATTTGCTAAGCGTGACAGTCGCTGGTTAAAAGAGTTTTCTGCGTATAACGATAATGATAACTGTTATGAGCTAAGTGCTGAGCAACTGGCAACGCTGCCTCTATTGGTAAGGGAGGCGGGTTCGGGTACGCGGCAGATTATCGATGAGCAATTACTGCAATATTTACCCAATGCCGAGGTTATTATGGCCATTCAACAATCAGAAGCCATTAAGCATATGGTCAGCGCCGATATCGGTTTGGGTTGTTTGTCGCAGCATGTGATCCAAGCAGAGTTGGCTAAAGGACAACTGGTACAGGTCAAAGTCGCGGGCATAGATTTGTCCCGAACCTGGTGGTTAGTCTGGCATAAAGCTCGCCATCAAAGCCCAATTTGGCAGACGTTTATTAATATTATTCAAGAAGGTTAAAATTGGTGTTAACTATCAATATAACATTGAGAATACTTACCATTTCAATCAACCATAAAAAAGCGCATTATCACTAGATACAATGCGCTTTTTTTAATATTCTTAAACAACTTATGAACGCTTTTTTTAATATTCTTAAACTTATTTATTCACAGGTTTATCGAGTCTGACCACTAGACTATCACAGGGCACATTTGGCAGGATATTATCTGCCGTCGCGCCGCTTAGCCAAGCAGCGATGCCATGACGTTCATGACGACCGATGACTAGTAAATCAACTTCATGTTTGTGGCAATAGTTCACAATACCTTCACTGTTAGAGATGGCAGTGGTTACTTCAGAATTGACCACATGTAAGTCGTTACGATCCAAAAACTGCGCCAGTTTGGCACGCGCTTCTTGGCAGCGTTCATCATCAATCTCATCATAAAGACTAGAGGCAGGCACTAGCTCGTAGCCAAAACCAACCATAGTATCTCTGACAATATGTAATACCGATAACTTGGAATTAGGGCGATTATCGACGATGCGTTTGGCTTTTTGGGCGACCACATCAGCATCGGACATTAGGTCTGTGACCAATAAAATATGTTGGTAACTCATGAGCGGCTCCTTGTGACAGATGATTTTAACTATAGCACTACTACCGACTGCTGTTAAGTATGCTTTGTTAAATGGGCGTTATCTTTATTAGTTATATTTTTAGCCATTTGCTATCTTGACTTATTAAGCGATGAGCCCCATCTAGTTTCGTTAGGCAAATTCTTTTTAGCTGATAAATGCCATTCCATTTAAAGATTACCTATATTTTTTATAACACTGCTATTTTTATACAAACCAATTTTATAAATATAAACCTCACCATTTTTGATTGCTTATCCTGATATGCGTCATTAGCTATAGGCTAAATGCGCTCTTTACTAAGAGGCCATCAGGATAATCTATAAGGATAACTATGACTGACACGCCATTTACCGCTGATTTAACTCTGCATCCAGCGTTTGAGCTGCTTGAGCACCGCCATATTGAGGCACTATCAATGGATGTGCTGATCAGTCAGCATGTTAAAACCGGTGCCATGCATTATCATTTGGCACATCCAAGTGATGAAAATGCCTTTTTGGTCGGCTTTCGCACCCAACCAATGGATTCAAAAGGCGAGGCACATATTTTAGAGCACGTGGCTTTATGTGGTTCTGAGAAGTTCCCTGTTCGTGATCCGTTCTTTTCAATGATTAAACGCTCATTGAATACCTTTATGAATGCGATGACCGCCGCTGATTGGACTGC
Organism: Psychrobacter sp. FME5; assembly: GCF_014861375.1. Taxonomy (NCBI): domain Bacteria; kingdom Pseudomonadati; phylum Pseudomonadota; class Gammaproteobacteria; order Moraxellales; family Moraxellaceae; genus Psychrobacter; species Psychrobacter sp. FME5. The sequence goes on from NZ_RRYX01000056.1 coordinate 15,673, forward strand.
GTTTCCGTATGCCACTCAAAATGAAAATGATTACTTTAATTTATTGGCAGTCTATCTTGATGCGTCGTTTTTCCCCAATATTCATCCGCTTGATTTTGCTCAAGAAGGCATCCGTGTTGAATTGGACGAAAATGATAAACCACAATTTAAAGGCATCGTTTTTAATGAGATGAAAGGCGCGATGAGTGGCGAGATTGACCAGCTGTATCATGCCGTTGCCCACCATGTATTCCCAACCACGACCTATCATTATAATTCAGGCGGTGATCCTGCTGATATTCCTGATTTGACCCATCATGAATTGGTTGAATTTCATCAAAGCCATTATCACCCGTCAAACAGCGTCATTATGAGCTTTGGTAATATTCCTGTTGCCCAAACGCAAGCAAAAATCCATGACGATGCTTTAGAGCAGTTTGAAGCAGGCAAAAAACACGTCTCGCGTCCAGAGCAGCGCCTGTCTGCGCCGATTAGCGCCACCGATACTTATACTGCTGACGAAGCCGGTCCCGATCAAACCCATCATGTGGTTGCTTGGTTATTACCGTCGATTACCGATCCGAAGCAGCGTTTGGCGCTACGTCTATTAGAAGGTGTGTTGGTTGAGCATGCTGGCTCGCCGCTGCGTGCCTATCTTGATAGCCATCCACTGGGTAAAGCGCCAAGTCCGTTATTGGGACTGGATGACAGCCATTATGAAATGGTTTTTTATACCGGTCTGCGCGGCTCTAACCCTGAGCATGCCGAAGCGGTAGAGCAAGGTATTATTGACCTGCTAACTGATGTTGCCAGCTCACCAATCGATGATGAAACCATTGAAACTATCTTGCATCAGATAGAGATTGATCAGCGTCATATCGGCGGTGACAGCATTCCTTATGGTTTGAATTTGATGCTAGAGGGCTTTAGTACGGCGATTCATGATGGCAATCCTATCGACGTATGGGAAGTTGATGAGCATCTGCAATGGCTGCGTGAGCAAGTCGTCGACGCGCAATGGCTACCAAGTTTAATTAAGACGCATCTGTTAGACAATCAACACCGTGTACGCGTCACATTAACGCCTGATAGTGAGAAGTCGGCACGTTTGGCGGCAGCTGAGCAAACACGTCTTGATACCATCGCCATGGATTTGACCGCTGATGATAAAGATATTTTGCACAAACAAGCGCTAGATTTGGCGGCGCGCCAAGCAGCTCCTGATGATTTAAGCTTATTGCCAAAAGTTGGGTTGGACGACGTACCAACTGACATCAGCTTTAAACAAGGCTCACAAAAGCAGGTGAGTTTGAGCGGGCAAGACAGTACGTTATTTGAATATGAAGCGGGCACTAACGGCTTATATTACTATCAAGTGATTGTACCGTTGACCGACGCAATTGGTGAAAATGCCAACAACAGTAACAAGCTGCCTGTCAATGAAGTTATCAATCATCCATTACTGCCGATTTATCTAAGTCTACTGTCAGAGTTGGGCACCGATTCGCACAGTGCGCATGAAATGCAAGCCAAGCAAGCGGCGCATTCATCAGGTGTCACCGCCAGAATCAGCCAACGCACCAATATCGATGATAGCCAAGCAATTAGCAGCTACTTTGTAGTGGCAACGCGGGCGCTGAATCGTAAGCCTGAAGCCATTGATTTGCTGAAAGAAGTGATGGAACACAGTGTCTTTAGTGAGCATGCCCGTATCAAAGAGATTTTGCAGCAGCGTCAAGCAGGTTGGCAGTCAAACCTTGCTGGCTCAGGACATGCCTATGCGATGCAAACCGCCGGTCGCGGTATGAGCCGTCAGGCACAGCTAGAATATGTACGCAGCGGTCTACCGGCACTAAATGCACTAAAAGATTTCTTAACCCATGCCAGTACCGACGATACGCAGTGGGATCAGCTAGCAACCAGCTTGATGGATTTACATCAACGTTTAATCAGCTTGCCGAAACATGCGGTGATTATTTGTGAAGCGGAACAAACCGAACGCTTAAGCAATTTGATTGTCGATAGCTGGAAAGACAGCCAAGCACCAAAGATCGCTGAAAAATTAAGCAATACTGATACGACTATTGAAGCGAGCATTCCAAGTGAGTTTGCCGACTTACAACTAGACTCGGCGCTCAATGGTGAAAATGATGGCGCTAAGCTAGAAGAAATTGCTGTCGAAGACTTGGCATGGTTGGCTCCGACCAACGTCTATCATAATGCCAGCGCTTATTCTGTGCCCGCTGCTGACCATCCTGATACCGCAGCCTTAATGGTATTAGCGCCTTATCTACGTAATGGTTATCTGCATAGCGCCATTCGTGAGCGCGGCGGTGCTTATGGCGGCGGCGCTGGTTACGATGCCAATGCTTGTGCTTTTAAATTCTTTAGCTACCGTGACCCGCAGTGTGCTGAAACCTTTGCCCATTTTGATGCCAGTATCGAATGGTTATTAAATGAGCCACAAACGGACGAGCAATTAGAAGAAGCCATCTTGGGAATTATCTCAGGAATGGATAAACCAGGCTCTCCAGCAGGTGAGGCTATCAAAGCCTGTTTCGCCAACTTGCATCATCGCGGCGTAGACTGGCAGCGTAAAATGCGCGCGGCAATTTTAGCGGTGACGGTTGCTGACTTACAGCGTGTTGCCAAGCAATACTTGCAAGGACAAAAACATGTTCGGGCAGTATTAGCACCGTATGATAAGGAAACGGCAGTACAGGAGCTTGGCTTTAAAGTGTGTAAAATCAAAAGCTAGCGTTGTAGTGGGTACTGTAATGACATTATAGTTGCTATGGTGGTCATATAAAAAAAGCCAAGCGTTTGCTTGGCTTTTTATGCTTAAGCGTTATCAATAGCGCTTAATACTTTGGTCTTTACCGATATGGTCTTGATGGATTGGGAACTTATCGTGGCTATCGAATTGCTGGCGGTCTGCAAAATAGCTTTTTAAAGTGCGACGTACCGCTTCAAAGGCAAGCTTATCCCATGGAATATCTTCTTCGGTAAATAAAGCACAGTCAAGACTTTCAGAGCCAATACCATAAGCACCGTCTTTTAAATCACTGATATAAATACTATAGATTTGTCCGATATCAGGTATATCATACAAGCAGTATAAATGCGGATTGGTCACGACTGCATCTGCTTCTTCAAAGCTCTCACGGGCAGCGCCTTCGGCCATGGTTTCACCGTTTTCCATAAAACCTGCTGGCAGTGTCCATAAGCCATACTGTGGCTCTATGGCACGGCGGCATAGTAATACCCGATGCTTATGCACGACCAACGAGCCACAAATTACTTTGGGATTTTCATAATGAATATAGTTGCAATTTGGGCATACCAAACGCGGCATATTATCCGTGGCTGGTATTTTGCGTTCTGCTTCATGACCGCATTGTAGACAATAGCGCATATCGACTGCCTTATATAATAAAAAGAGAAATGAGAAAAAGCGTAGTGGCTATTTTAAGAATTATAATTCTTTTTTTATCAAATCTTAGATTAACACACCAAGTGCAACGCTAAATTATATTATAGAACACCTGATTGGGCGTTTTAAACCCTAAGCGTTTTCTTGGTCTGTTGTTTAGTTTATTCTCAATGTCCTGTATCTCATTATCAGAGACTTGTCTAAAGTCACAACCCTTAGGCAAGAACTCTCTGATTAAGCCGTTAGTATTCTCGTTGGTTCCTCGCTGCCATGACGCATAAGCATCGGCAAAGAAGAAGGAAGTAAAGAGCTTTCGTTTCACCTTCTTATGCTGAGCAAACTCTTTACCATTGTCAGAGGTAATGGTCTT